>NZ_BAAILO010000628.1:16842-39990 GCF_054589115.1 Cupriavidus sp. 8B
TTGAGAAAACTGCGGCGGTCCAGCGCGGCGACGCCGCCGGAGTCCGCGTGCCGGCGATTGCCGCCGGCGAGCGCTTCAAGGTATCTGATTCGCATGGTGTCGTCCCCTTAAGCCAGCGCGCGCGCCGCGTCCTTGATGGCCGCGCGGATGCGCTGGTAGGTGCCGCAGCGGCACAGGTTGCCGGCCATGGCCTGGTCGATGTCGGCATCGCTTGGGTGCTTTTTGCTGCGCAACAGCCCGACGGCGCTCATCACCTGGCCGTTCTGGCAATAGCCGCACTGCGCCACATCGTGCTTGATCCAGGCGTCGAGCACCGCGCGGCCAACCTTGTCGCCGGTGACGCCTTCGATAGTGGTGATGCGCGCGCCTTGCGCCGCCGAGACCGGCGTGACGCAACTGCGCGTGGCCTGGCCGTTCACATGCACGGTGCACGCGCCGCATGCGGCCATGCCGCAGCCGAACTTGGTGCCGGTCATGCCAAGGCTGTCGCGTAACGCCCACAGCAGGGGCGTGGAAGGATCAACGTCTACCTGCAACGGCTTGCCGTTGATATCTAGCGTGGTCATGGGGGAAGCTCCTTGGGTCTGTTTGCCCTGGTCCGCCCCCGGCATGGCGCAGCGGTTCGATCCGCTGCGCCGCGCCGCCGGCGGCCGGTCAGCGGCGCGCGCCCCAGCCGCGGTACGCACGCCGTAAAACTTTCTGAGCATAGTGCAAAAAGGACAGTCGCGTGCGGTACCGTGCACCGGGCTGGCGAACTTCGCGCCCGGCGCGGCGGTCTGTTTGTTATCGACTGCCAGCCACCCTGCATCCGGACTCGTGCCCGCACCTTGCGCTACCCGCTCGCCATATGCCGCGCCCGCCACACTCGACAGCATCCAGGCGCTGCGCGGGCTGGCCGCCGCCTATGTGCTGGTCTACCACTCCGGGCTGCGCCTGGACGGCGAGCGGTTGCCGCTGCTGGCATGGGTCACCGAACACGTGATCAAGCGCGGCCATGTCGGCGTGGACGTGTTCTTCGTCATCAGCGGATTCATCATCGCGTGGGTGGCGGTGCTGGCGCGCCCCGAGCCCGAGACGGCGCTGGCCTTCTCGATCCGCCGCGTCTTCCGGCTGGTGCCGCCGTACTGGGTCATGTCGGCGCTGCATGCGCTCACGCTCAACCCGGTCAGCCTCGCGGTGTTCGCCAGCTCGCTCGCCTTCCTGCCCGTCGCGCAGCAGGAGGCGCCTTACTTCGGCTACCCAGCGCTGTACGTGGGCTGGTCGCTCAATTACGAAATGGCCTTCTACGCGATCTGCGCGCTCGGCCTGCTGGTGGCGCGGCAGCGCGCGCTGCTGGTGGTGGCGGCGGCGCTGGCAGGCACCACGCTGGTGCTGCCCTGGTGGCGCTTCGGCGCGGTGAACCCGGATCCGACGCACGTCTACCCGTTCGCATCGGCGTGGGTGTCGATGATTGCCAATCCGCTGGTGCTGGAGTTCGCGCTCGGCTGCGCGCTGGCCTGGCTCTATGCGCGCACGCGCCACCGGCTCACGCGCGGCGTGGCGATGGCCTTGCTCGTGGCCGGCGTGGGCGGCTTCGCCGCCTCGCTGTGGCTGGTGGAGCCTGAGTTCAGCCTGGCCGGGCGCGGCTTGCCGGCTGGCGTGCTGCTGTTCGGCGCGGTGGCGGCCGAGCATGCCGGCGTGCTGCGCGTGCCGCGAGCGCTGGTGTGGCTGGGCGAGCTGTCGTACGCGCTCTACCTGACGCATCCGTTGGTGATCGAAGCGGTCAAGCGGATGATGCCGGAGCTGGCGCCCGGGCAAATGGGCTTGCAGCTGGCGCGCTTCGCCATCGATGCCGCGCTGGCGCTTGGCCTTGCCATGCTGCTGCATCGCTGGGTGGAGGTGCCGGCCATGGCCACGGGCAGGCGCGTGGCCGCGCGCTTCACCGCGCGCCGCGCCCGGACGGGCGCGTGAGCGGCCGCCCGGGCACCCGGGCGACCTCAGGCCATGCCTTGCGGCGCGCGGTCGATAAAGCCTGTCATGCTTTGCAGCCGGCCGTCTGCCGCCACGGTCGCGAAGTCGGTGCCGACCACCACGGCAGCCGCGCCCGCGGGCGCCAGCTCCCAGGTAAAGCGCAGGTTGCCGCCATGCGCGTCGACCGGCGTCGCGCGCGAAAAGCGCAAACCCGGAAAGCGCGCCTGGACGGCGGCGATCATGGCGTCGATCCCGGCGTGGCCGTCGCCGCGCATGAGCGGATCGACGTAGCTGGCGGACTCGGTCCAGGTGCTGACGATCAGCGCGCGGCGACGAGCCGCGTCGGTTTCGTTCCAGGCCGCGAGATAGCGATCCGCCAGGGCGGCAAGATCGGTGGCGGCGAGGTTGGCGCGGGCAGCGGTGCGATCCGATTCGGACATGGTCTTCTCCTTGGGGTGAGTGAGGAAGCTGTCCGTATCATCGGTGCGCGCAGCGCTGCGCGCGATTACGCGCGAGGTAATCGCCGTCGCGTCATCATCGCCCGCCCAAGGGCCGCTGCGCCAATACCCCTCATCAGCGGGGCAATGCCCGAAACGCCTGTTGGACTTGGATGACAGAGCGCCGGCGCCGGTACCGGTTCCGGTCCGCCACCGGCCCTCATACCCCAAAACGGCGCCCGGCGCTAGTCTGAACAGCGGGAGCAGACCTGGGCTTATCGCCTCGTGCTTCCGGCATATCGCCGCTATATTGATCCATTAAGCTGGGCCGCGCGTGCAACTTGCCGCAACGCCCGCCCATCGCCCCAATTTCGAGAACGCAGCTTCAGGCTGACGCCACATGACACCAGACTTGGATGTCCGCCCCTTGCCCATCACCTGCCCGCGCTGGCAGCGCGTGTCGCTATGCGCCATTGCCTTCTTCCTGCTGGCCCTGGCCGGTCTGGCCGTGTCGCGCTACCCGGGCAACGTGGCCATGCTCTGGCTGGCCAATGCTTTCGGCATCGGCATCTTGCTGCACCAGCGCAGCGGCGATGCGCCCTGGCAGCTGGCCGGGATGCTGGTGGCGGGCGTGGCGGCCAACGCGGCCATGGGCGATACGCCCGCCATTGCGCTGGCACTGGCGCTGGGCAACGTCGCCGAGATTGCCTTCTCGGCGTGGCTGGTGCGCGCCATGACCAGCGGCGCCACGCTATCCCGCCCGGGACCGCTGGCGCGCTTTGCGCTGACGCTGGGCGCGGCCAGCACGCTGGGGCCGGCGGTGGGCGCCACCATCGGCGCCGCCGCCATCAGCACCGCGTACCACAGCGGCTTTGGCGCGGTCTGGTGGACCTGGTGGACGGCGGACTCGATGGGCATCGTCATGTTGCTGCCGCTGATGGTATCGGTCACGCGCGAGCGTTTCGCGGATACCTTCCGCCGCGCGCAGCTGCCCCGTTTTGCCGGCCTGCTCTTGCTGAGCCTGGCGGTGGGCGGCGTGGCGCTATTTAAGAGCAACGAGCCGTTCGTGGTGATGGCGCTGCCGCTGGTGCTGGCGGCGCTGCTGACCAACCCCTTTGCCACTGCCCTGCTGACGCTGCTGGCTATCTGCGGCACGGTGGCGCTGGGGCTGGTCACCGCATCGCTCGGCCTGGGCGCGAACGAGCCGTTCCTGCTGCAGTCGGTGCAGTTGTCGACCGCGCTGATCATGGTGTTCCCGATCTGCATCGCCTTCCTGCTCGAGCAGAACCGGCGCGACCGCAGCGAGCTGCGCGCCAGCGAGCGGCGCTTTCGCCAGGCCATGGAGCACTCGGCCATCGGCATGGCGCTGGTGGGGCTGGACGGCAACTGGCTGCAGGTCAACCGCGCCATCTGCGACCTGTTCGGCTTTGACGCCGCCGAGCTGGCGGAGCTGCCCTTCCCGACCATCACCCACCCGGACGATCTCGCTCCCGACCTGCACCAGGTCGAGCGCCTGCTGGCCGGCGAGATCGAGTCGTACCGGATAGAAAAGCGTTTCCGCCACAAGGACGGCAGCTATCGCTGGACCTTGCTGGCCGTCTCCCTGGTGCGCGACGAGAACACGGGCAAGCCGCTGCATTTCATCTCCCAGGTGGAGGACATCGACGAGCGCAAGACCGCGCTGGACAAGCTCGAGGCGCTGTCGCGCCGGACCCAGCTGGCTGTTGAGGCCGGCGGCGTGGGCATCTGGGAGTGGGACATTGCCAGCGGCGCGATCGAGTGGGACGCGCGCATGCACGCGCTGCACGGCGTCGATCCTGCCCTGGGCGCGCCGGACATCAAGCGCTGGACGGCCATGGTGCATCCCGAGGATGTCGAGCAGGCAAGCACCGAGATGCGCGACGCGGTGCGCGGCATGCGCGCCTTCGACACCGAATACCGCATCCAGCGCCCCGGCGGCGAGGTGCGCCACATCCGCGCCATGGCGATGGTGCTGCGCCAGGACGATGACACCGCGGTGTCCATGATCGGCACCAACTGGGACATCACCGAGCAGCGCCGCCTCACCGAGGCGCTGTTCGAGGAGAAGGAACGCCTGCACATCACGCTGCGCTCCATCGGCGACGCGGTGATCTGCACCGACGCCACCATGGGCGTGACCTTCATGAACCCGATCGCCGAGCAGCTCACCGGCTGGACCATGCAGGCGGCCGCCGGCCAGCCGCTCGAATCCATCTTCCGCATCGTCGACGAGCATACCAACGCGCCGATCCCCAGCCCGGTGGAACAGTGCCTGCTGACCTTGCGCCCGGTCTACCTCCAGGACGGCGCGGTGCTGCAAAGCCTGACCGGCGACCGCCATGACGTGCAGGACTCCGCCGCGCCGGTGCGCACGGCCAGCGGCGAGGTCATCGGGGCGGTGCTGGTGTTCCAGGACATCACCAGCGCCCGCGCGCTGCAGCGCGAGCTGGCCCACTCGGCCTCGCACGATGCGCTCACCGGCCTGCCCAACCGCATCTGGTTCGAGAAGCGGCTGCGCGAGGCCTGCGAGGCCGCGCGCCTGCAGCAGCAGCATCACGCGCTGTGCTTCATCGACCTGGACCGGTTCAAGATCGTCAACGACACGGCCGGGCATGCCGCGGGCGACGTACTGCTGCGCGAGCTCGGCCACGTGATCCGCTACCACGTGCGGCCGGACGACCTGCTCGCCCGCCTGGGCGGCGACGAATTCGCGCTGCTGCTCAAGGACTGCACGGTGGACCAGGCCGAGCGCGTATGCCAGAAGATCATCGATGCCATCCGCGGCCAGCGCTTCCCATGGGAAGGTCGGGTCTACGATGTGGGCGCGAGCATCGGCATTACCGCCATCGACCACGAAACGCCGCCGATGGGCGAGCTGATGAGCCGCGCCGACGTAGCCTGCTACGCCGCCAAGGCGGCCGGGCGCAGCCGTGTCTCGGTGTACCGGCGCGACGAAAGCGATGCCCAGCGCCACCACCAGGAGCTGCAGGTTGCCGCCGGCATCCACTCGGCGCTGGACGCGAACCGCTTCCGCCTGTTCGCCCAGGAGATCCGCGCGCTGCAGAAGCACAACCAGGCCGGCCGCCATATCGAGATCCTGGTGCGCATGGTCGATGAGCAAGGCAAGCTGGTGATGCCGGGCGCGTTCATCCCCGCCGCCGAGCGCTATGACCTGATGGGCCACGTGGACCGCTGGGTGATCCACCATGTGCTGCACGAATTCGGCGCGCGCCTGACCGCGGTGCCCGATCTCACGGTCGCCATCAACTTGTCGGCCAATTCGCTGGGCGAGCCGTTCCTGCTGCCGTTCCTGCACGCCGAGCTGCACGAGTCCGTGCTGCCCGCCAGCCGCATCCAGCTGGAGATCACCGAGACCGCGCTGATCAACAACATGGCGGCGGCCAATCGCCTGGTGACCGAAATGCGCAGCGCTGGCTGCACCGTGGCGCTGGACGATTTCGGGGCCGGCTTGTCGTCGTTCTCCTATCTCAAGCAGTTCCCGGTGGACTATCTCAAGATCGACGGGAGCTTTATCCGGCACCTGGCCGGCAACGCGGTGGACCGCGAGATCGTCAGCTCGATCAACGATATCGGCCATCGCCTGGGCATGCTGACCGTGGCCGAGTCCGTGGAGGACGAGGAAACGCTGCAGGCCTTGCGCTCGATCGGCGTGGACTATGCCCAGGGCTATGTGATCGGGCGGCCGATGCCGCTGGAACTGTTCCTGGAGAGTTGCCCAATCCAGCCGGTGGGCAACGCTTAAGTCACCTGACGTGAGCGGCTGGCGGCAGCACGCGCCGACCGCGACATGTCCCTTGCATCACACGCCGGCGCCCGTACGGGCGCCAGCTCCGCTTTTAGCCCCGCCACCCGTTCGGAAATCCGAACGCCATACCGCCCCGCTCGCACGGAAATCCGAACCGTGCGCCGGGCGCACATTAATTTCCCCTTGTTTTTCAGTGGCTTAGGCGGCATCGGCACGGCCCGTGGCCTGGCACGCCTCGTGCAATGTATGCGCCGGCCCAAGCGGCCATACAGGTCGACGGTTGGCTCCCCCCGTGCCGGCCCGGACCCAAAACAATGGAGGAAACAATGATCGACCCCGCCTTGCCGACCTTGCCCACCACACCGGTGGGCGCCGGGCACACGCTGCCCACGCCCGTTCGGCATTGAACAGGCATTTGAACAGGCACTGATTTTCCCGGCTGAGGCCGCATGGCGCTGTCCCCACGACGGCAGCGCCACGCCAGAAGGCTGCCAGCCAGCCCCCGCAAAACAGCCGTCCGGCCATTGGCCGGGCGCATCGGCCCGACTTCTGATGAAACTGAACCGACTGCCCACCCTGATTTTCATTGCGATGCTGCTTGGCGTGCTGGCCGGCACGGCCGCCCACCACTACGCGCCGGACCCCGCCGCCGCCAAGTCCATCGCCGACCACCTGTCCATCCTGACCGACGTGTTCCTGCGCATGATCAAGATGATCATCGGGCCGCTGGTGTTCGCCACCCTGGTTGGTGGCATCGCCAGCATGGGCGACGGCAAGGCCGTTGGCCGCATCGGCATGAAGGCGATGGCATGGTTCATCGCCGCGTCCATCACCTCGCTGCTGCTGGGCCTGTTGATGGCCAATCTGCTGCGCCCGGGCGAAGGCATGAACCTGGCGCTGCCGGCGGCGGACGCGGCCTCCAACCTGAAGACCGGGGCGCTGAACCTGCGCGATTTCATCGCGCACATGTTCCCCAAGAGCTTCGTGGAAGCCATGGCCACCAATGAGATCCTGCAGATCGTGGTGTTCTCGTTGTTCTTCGGCTTTGCGCTGGGCACGCTCAAGGACGGCATCGGCAAACCCGTGCTGGCCGGCATCGAAGGCCTGTCGCACGTGATGCTGAAGATCACCAACTACGTGATGGCCTTTGCGCCGGTCGGCGTGTTCGGCGCGGTCGCCGCGGTGATCACCGCCGAGGGCCTGGGCGTGCTGGTCGTGTACGCGAAGCTGCTGGGCGCCGTCTACCTGTCGCTGGCGCTGCTGTGGGTGGCGCTGATCGCCGGTGGCTACTTCTTCCTCGGCCGCGATGTGTTCCGCCTGCTCAAGATGGTGCGCGCCCCGCTGATGATCGGTTTCGCCACCGCCAGCAGCGAATCGGCTTACCCCAAGGTGATCGAGCAGCTCGGCCGCTTTGGCGTCAAGGAACGCATCACGGGCTTCGTGCTGCCGCTGGGCTACTCGTTCAACCTGGACGGCTCGATCATGTACACGTCCTTCGCCGCGCTGTTCGTGGCGCAGGTGTACGGCATCCACCTGTCGCTCTCGCAGCAGGTGACCATGCTGCTGGTGCTGCTGGTCACCAGCAAGGGCATTGCCGGCGTGCCGCGTGCCTCGCTGGTGGTGGTGGCCGCGGTGCTGCCGATGTTCGGCCTGCCCGAGGCGGGCATCCTGCTGGTGCTGGGCATCGACCATGTGCTGGACATGGGCCGTACCGTTACCAATGTGCTTGGCAATGCCATTGCCACAACCGTCGTCGCCAAAAGCGAAGGCGCCATCGGCGCGCCGGTGCCCGAAGAAGCGGATGACCCCGCTGCCGACGGCAACCGCGGCCTGACACCCGTTCAGGTCCTGGCCGGCAAATAACACTGCCAGCGCGCCAAGGCCCGGCCACCGATCAGGTGGCCGGGCCTTTTTTCTTTCCGGGGGCCGGAAAACCGCGATGTGGTAAAAGACGGGGTCGCCGCGGGCGCCGCCATTGCGCAATGTGCACATTGGCACACCCACGCCACGCTTACCGCTCCGCACGATGCACTTTTGCTGGCGCCTCCAGTCTTAACCAGTCGGGCTCGCTGCCCGCGACCGAGTTCTTTCGCCTTCGCTTTTTGCGCATTCCGCCCGCTCCCATGACCGGCCCGCTCCCTTCACACGCCACCCCGCAAGGTGCCCCGCACGACACCTCCGCTCGCGCCGCCCGCCTGCGCCCGTGGGTGCCCCTCGTGGCCATGCTGGCACTGGCTGCGCTGATCGGGCTGGCTGGCGCCATGGGCTACCGCTATAGCTACGACAACGCGCTGGCGCGCCAGGGCGAACGCGGCCAGGTGCAGCTGCGCCTGTACGGCCAGGCCCTGTCGAGCGAGCTGGCGCGCTATGACTACGTGCCCAGCCTGCTCTCGCTGGATGACAAGATTGCCGCCATGCTGGCGCATCCGGACGATCCGGCGCGCGTCGAGGCGGCCAACCAGTACCTCGCCGCAGTCAATGCCCGCGCCGGCACCCGCGTGGTGTTCGTGCTCGATGCCCGTGGCCGCGTGCTTGCCACCAGCAACTGGCAGCGCCCCGACAGCTACCTGGGCGAAGACCTGAGCTTCCGCCCCTACTTCAGCGACGCGGCGGACGGCCAGCTGGGACGCTTCTATGGGGTGGGCACCACCCGCAGCGAGCCCGGCTACTACCTCTCGGCGCCGCTGGGCGATCGCCACAAGCCAAGCGGCGTGGCGGTCGTCAAGGTGGGGCTGGAGCCCCTGGAAAACCGCTGGCAGGGCGCCGATACCCAGATGCTGCTGACGGACGAGAACGGCGTGGTGATCCTGGCCTCCGACCCGTCCCTGAAACTGGCCGCGCTCAAGCCGCTGCCCCCCGAGCTGCGCGAGCGGCTGCAACGCAACCTGCAATACAATCGCGCCGCGCTCCCGCAGCTGGAGCTCACGCCGGTGCGCAAGCTGTCCGACAGCGACGCCCTGGTCCGCCTGCGGCGCGGCCCGCCCATGCTGGCGCAGAACGCCGAGCTGGTCGGCACCGACTGGCAGCTGACGCTGCTCACCAATACCTCGCAGGCCCGCGTGGCTGCACTCAGCACCGCCGCGCTGGCCGGCGTGCTGACCGCCTTCCTGTTGCTGCTGGCGGCGGCCTGGAACGTGCGCCGGCGCATCGCCAGCGAGCGCATGGCCGCACGCGCCGCGCTGGAGGCCGCCAACGGCGAACTGGAGCGCAAGGTCGCGGAGCGCACCGCCGACCTGTCCGCCGCCAACCAGCACTTGCAGGCGGAAGTCGCCGAACGCATCCGCACCGAAGCGACCCTGCGCCAGGCCCAGGATGGCCTGCTGCAGGCCGGCAAGCTGGCCGCGGTAGGCCAGATGTCCACCGGCATCGCCCACGAGCTCAACCAGCCCCTGGCGGCCCTGCGCACGCTCTCGGGCAATACCCAGAAATTCCTCGAGCGCGGCGACAACGCCACCGCGCAGGCCAACCTCGGCACCATCATCGGGCTGGTGGAGCGCATGGGGCGCATCACCGGCGCGCTCAAGTCATTCGCGCGCAAGCCTGGCAATGGCAGCAACGCCGGCCGCCTGGCGCCGCTGGACGATGCGATCGACAACGCCCTGTTCCTGCTCGATACGCGCCTGCAGGCGGTACGCCCGGCACTGGTCCGGCAGATCGAGCCGGACCTGGTGGTGACGTGCGATCCCAACCGGCTGGAGCAGGTGCTGGTCAACCTGGTCGGCAACGCGCTCGACGCGCTGGCCGGCAGCCCTGAGCCCCGGCTGGAGCTGCGCAGCCACCTGGCGGGCAGCAAGCTGCGCCTGACCATCCGCGACAACGGCCCCGGGCTGTCCGAGGAAGCCTTCGCGCGGCTGTTCGAGCCGTTCTTCACCACCAAGCCGGCAGGACAGGGACTAGGCCTGGGCCTGACGCTGTCGGCCGGCATCCTGGATGAGGTCGGCGGCAGCCTGGAGGCCAGCAACCACCCCGACGGCGGCGCGTGCTTCACGCTGGTGCTGCCGCTGGCCAGGCTTGAGCAGGAGAGCCGCCATGGCAATTGACCCGAACCATGCCGATTCCGCGGACGCGATCGACCCTGCGCGGCTGACCGTGCTGATCGTCGAGGACGACCCCGACGTGCGCCTGGGTTGCGAGCAAGCGCTGCGGCTCGAAGGCATTGCCACGCGCGCCGTGGCCAGCGCCGAAGCCGCGCTGCGCGAAGTCGGCAGCCATTTCCCCGGCGTGGTGGTGAGCGACATCCGCCTGCCCGGCATCGACGGCATGGCGCTGCTGCATGAGCTGCGGGCGCGCGACGACGCGCTGCCGGTGGTGATGGTCACGGGCCACGGCGATGTCAGCCTGGCCGTGCAGGCCATGAAGGCCGGCGCCTACCACTTCCTGGAAAAGCCGTTCTCGCCGGAGCGCCTGGTCGAGGTCACGCAGCGCGCGCTTGAGAAACGCCGGCTGGTGCTGGAAGTGGCCGAGCTGCGCAGGAAGCTGGCCGGGCGCGACACCTTGCAGGCGCGCCTGATCGGCCATTCGCCATCCATCGAGCGGCTGCGCAAGCTGATCGCCGACCTGGCCGACACCGCTGCCAACGTCCTCATACACGGCGAGACCGGCACCGGCAAGGAACTGGTCGCCCGCTGCCTGCACGAAGCGAGCTCCCGCCGCGCGCGGCACTTCGTGCCGATCAACTGCGGCGGCCTGCCCGAACAGCTGTTCGAAAGCGAGATCTTTGGCCATGAGGCCGGCTCGTTCACCGGCGCGGCGCGGCGGCGCATCGGCAAGATCGAGCACGCCGAGGGCGGCACGCTGTTCCTCGACGAGATCGAGAGCATGCCGATGCAGATGCAGATCAAGCTGCTGCGGGTGCTGCAGGAGCGCGTGGTGGAGCGGCTTGGCTCCAATACGCCGGTGCCGGTCAATACCCGCGTGGTTGCGGCCACCAAGGCGGACCTGAAGGCGCTCTCCGCGGCCGGCCAGTTCCGCGCCGACCTGTACTACCGGCTCAACGTGGTGACGCTGGAGCTGCCGCCGCTGCGCGAGCGGCGCGAAGACGTGCCGCCGCTGTTCGAGCATTTTGTCGCGCAGGCGGCGCTGCGCTTCGAGCGCGAGGCGCAGCCTGCCACGCCGGCGGAGCTCGCTGCGCTGATGGCCTATCCGTGGCCGGGCAATGTGCGCGAGCTGCGCAACCTGGCTGAGCGCCATGTGCTGGGGCTGGGGTGCAATCCCGGGCAAGGCACCGCCGAGCCGGCGGCGCTGCCGCTGGCGCAGGCCGTCGAGCAATTCGAGCGGGCCATGATTGCCGATGCCATGCGCAGGCATGAGGGCAACCTCAGCCGGGCCAGCGAGGCGCTGGGGATTGCCAAGACGACCTTGTTCGATAAAGTCAGGAAATACAGGCTTTGAGATTTGCCTGGTGGCGGCTCTGGCTGCCACCGGCTGAACTGCAATGGCTTGACCGCAGCTTGCGTTGCCGCTTTCCTTGCAGCATCAACCGCAGCTCCGCCTCCCTCCGCCTCCCTCCGCCTCCCTCCTCCTCCCTCCTCCTCCGTCCGCGCTCCCCCGTCCTTCCCGCTTCCTTGCGCTTCGTCTTTTCGTTGTGTGAGGTGCCGCACCGAAGCGGCGCGCACGCCGCGCCACTATGGCTTCACCCCTTCCCGCGCGCTTTGCACCTTGCCGTGCCTGGCGCGGCCGGTGCGGGACAAAGCCTGGCTTCGGCCGGGTTCGGCGACCGCGGTGCTGGCCCGCACCGTGGTCGCCTCCATGGCTGCCGGGCCTTGCCGTGCCGTGTATCGAGAAGCCGCCAACCAGCAGGAGCGGACCGACCATGATCCTTCAAGGAAACGACCCGACAACCGGGGCTTCGTTTTCGCTGGGCAACCGGATTCAGCGCCAGCTCTGGCTCTGGGTCTGGTTATGCCTGTTCCGGCCAAGCCCGCGCCCGCTGCATGCGTGGCGCTCGGCGCTGTTGAGGTTGTTCGGGGCGCAGCTTGGCCCGCATGTGCATATCTATCCGGGCGTGAAGATCTGGGCGCCGTGGAACCTGCGCGTGGGCGGCCATGTCGGCGTGGCCGATGGCGTCACGCTGTACAACATGGCGCCGATCGACATCGGCGATTTCTGCGTGGTCTCGCAGGGCGCGCACCTGTGCACCGGCACGCACGACTACAACAGCGCCAACTTCCAGCTGGTAGCCCATCCCATCGTGCTCGCGGCGCACGTGTGGATCTGCGCCGAAGCCTTTGTCTCACCGGGTGTGACGCTGGCCGAGGGCGCGGTGATCGCGCCGCGCGCGGTGGTCAGCAAGAGCCTGCGCACGCCATGGACCGTCTACGCGGGCGTCCCGGCCCGCGCCATCAGCACGAGAGTCAGACATGCCAAGTCCTCAGCCTAGCCAGCCCGTGCAAGCGCCGGGCATCTCCGTGCTGATCCTGACCCGCAACGAGGAGCAGGACCTGCCAGGCTGCCTGCAAAGCGTGGCATGGTCGGACGACATCCATGTGTATGACTCGATGAGCACCGACGCCACGGTGGCGATCGCGCAGCGCTTTGGCGCGCATGTCACGCAGCGCGTCTTCGACAACTGGGCCAGCCACCAGAACTGGGGCCTGCAGCACATCGGCTTTCGCCATCCCTGGGTGTTCTACATCGATGCCGACGAGCGCATGACGCCTGAGCTCGTGGCGCAAGCCCAGGCCGCGGTGCGCGCGGCGCGCGACGAGGTCGCGTTCCGGGTGCAGCGGCGCGACTTTTTCCTCGACACCTGGCTGCGCCATGTACAGACATCCCCCTTCTACCTGCGTTTGTTCCGGCCGGAACGCATGCGCTACGAGCGCCTGGTAAACCCTGTATCGATCCCCGATGGCCCGGCCGGCGAGGTGACCGGCTACCTCGACCACTACCCTTTCAGCAAAGGCGTAACCCACTGGATCACGCGCCACAACAACTACAGCGGGCTGGAGGCGATGCAGATCATCGAGAACCGGCGCGGCAAGGCAGCGTTCAGCCTGGCCGAAGCCCTGTTCGCGACGGATTTCCACCGGCGCCGCGCGCACCAGAAAGCGTTGTTCTTCCGCCTGCCGATGCGCCCCCTCGTCAAGTTCGCGATCCTGTACCTGGGCAAGCGCGGCTTCCTCGACGGGCGGGCGGGTCTCACCTACGCCGTGCTGCAGTCGATCTACGAATACTTCATCGTGATCAAGACGCGCGAACTGGAGATGTCCATGACGCTGCCCGCGCCGGACCCGGAGTCCGTGTGCCCGGAAAGCGCGACGGCACCCGTGCGCCAAACCCTCCCGATGACGGGGATGGCAACAGATGGCGACGCGGAGCTCGGCAACATGCCAGTCGCATCGGCCAGGCAAACCGTGGCGGTGGCAGGTGGGCGAAATCCCTGACGGCACGCGAAATTGCTGCCTACGCCATATTTGTCATTGATGAGGCGAAGTGGCCGCGCGGCCATGTGTGCCATATGTTCCAACGGGCTGGCTTAACGCCAATGCCTGCCATCTCCGGGAACCCGCTGCGCCCGCGGCAGTCCTGGATATAGGGGCCGCGCGATACGCTGGCAGCCCGGCAAAAGCGCTTCGGATGTATGCAATGTTCGCTATAAATTCCCGCTCACCCGTGTCTGCCAAAACGCGGCAATATGCGTTTAAACACAGAAGTGGGAGCGTTCGATGCGATTTCGAAATATTTGGCACGCCGACTGGCTGCTTATGTTCGATACCGCATATGATTCGAGGCTGGCATTCTTCCATCGGGAGAAGAAGGCATCAGTGACATAGATCACGCCATTGCATGACCGCGGGAGCACCTTCGCTCCCGCCGCCCCCAAACAGCGAGGGCAGGCCATGCAGGAGGCTTAACGGTGCCAGCATGCAAACGACTTCATTGCGGGCGTTTGTCTTGCGTTGCCAAGCCCAAACCAGCGCGGAAGGCTCGCGCTGTCACTGCTGCTTCTCTCGCAGTGCGGTGTGTTTAGTTAACGGGTGAACGGATGAAACTGGATTCAGAACTGGCTGAAAAGCCTTACTACAGTACGCGTACCGCCGCGAAGCTGCTCAATGTGTCATTAGGCACTGTGCAGAAGATGGTGGAACGCGGCGAACTCGGTGCCTGGAAGACCAACGGTGGCCACCGACGCATACATAAGGAGACCGTGCATCGCCTGCTGGCCACGCGCGTGGGGCAGGAGCTTCCTTCTGTGCATGAACTCGACCTGGTGGTGTTCCACCCGAACCATCAGGAAGCCCAACGCATCCACGCGCAACTGGGCAAATGGGGCTTGCCCCTGAAAAGCGTGGTGGTGGAGGACGTGGTGGATACCATCATTACTTCGGTCAGCTCGCATCCGCGAGTGGTGCTGTACTACGTGGAAGAACTCTCTGACGCCGAGTCGGCCACCATCGAGAAGCTGCAAAACTTCTTTGCGCGCCAGAACGTCATCTTCGCCGTGATCACCAACCGCCAGGCCTATGACGGCGTGGCCGATGCGCTACAGCAATGGGGCATCATGGTGTTCCTGAAGACGCCCTCGCTGGAAGAAGTCAAAGGCTTCCTGCGCGCGCAACTGATGATGACCCGAGGCGCAGCCGGCTGATCACCCGGCACATCGCCAAGACCCTATCCAGGACGTTTCACCGGCAGCTATCTGCCCGGCCGTCACCCGGCCGCCCGGCCTGCCTTGCCCGTTACCCGTGGGCGTGGCACTCGCTATAAACCGCACACCACAACGCCGCAGTCTCGTGACCCGCACGACTGCGGCGTTGTTGCATCTGCCACCGTTTCAGGCCAGCGCCGCGAGCGGCTCGCGCACGGGCTGCGGCACCCCGGCGTCCATCATCCAGCCATAGAGATTGCGCGGATCCGGCGGCGTCGCCACCAGTTCCACGTGGCTGCCGCGATGCTGCGCGTGGGCCGCGGCATGGAGCCAGCGCAGCGCGGAGTAATCCTCCAGCGCAAACCCCACCGAGTCGAACACCGTGACCTGCCCCGTTTCGGTGCGCCCGGCCGCCCGGCCGGAGAAAATCTCCCACAACTCCGTCACCGGCGTATCCGGCGGCAATTGCTGGATCTCGCCTTCGATGCGCGTCTGCGGCGCGTACTCGACCACGATGCGCGCCTGGCGCAGGATATCCGGGTGCAGTTCGGTCTTGCCCGGGCAATCGCCGCCTACCGCATTGATATGCACGCCGGGGGCGACCAGGTCAGGCGTGAGGATGGTGGCCCGCGTCTTGTCGGCGGTCACGGTGCTGATGATGTCGGCACCCTGCACTGCTGCGCGCACGGAGTCCGCCGCCACCACCTTCAGCCCCTGCACGCCTGCCAGGTTGTACGCGAGCCGCGCGGTTGCGGCCGGATCGATGTCGTAGGCGCGGATCTCCCGGATGCCCACCATGGCATGGAAGGCCAGCGCCTGGAACTCAGCCTGCGCGCCGTTGCCGATCAGCGCCAGCGTGGCGGCGCCAGGCCGCGCCAACACCTGCGCGGCCAGCGCCGACGTGGCGGCAGTGCGCAACGCGGTGGCGAGCGTGAGGTCGCACAGCAGCAGCGGGAAGCCGCTCTCCACTTCCGCCAGCACGCCAAAGGCCATCACCGTCGGCATGGCGTTCTGCCCATTGCGCGGATGGCCGTTGACGTACTTGAATGCGTATTGCACGCCGTCGCTCACCGGCATCAGCTCGATCACGCCGTCGACGGAGTGCGTGGCCAGCCGCGCGGATTTATCGAATGCATCCCAGCGCACAAAATCCTGGCGGATATGATGCGCCATCTGCGCGATGGCGTTGGCGACGCCCGTGGCGCGCACCAGCGCCGCCACATCGGCGGCGTCCAGAAAGCGGGTCATGGCGATCTCCTTCATGGTGTTCTCCCTGATTGGCGTTACTTGTCTCTGTTTGCCTCGGTTCTAGTTCTTGCCCGGCCGGCCCATCTCACGCCGCCACCGCGGCGCCATCGGCCGCGACGATCCCCTGGGCCGGCCCGCTGGTGCGGTCCAGGCGCAGCGTCATGCAGTAGGCGCCGCCGCCGGACAGCATGTACGGCGACAAGTCCACCTCGCGCAACTGGTAGCCGCGCAGGCCCAGTTCGGCGCGCAGGTGCGGCGTGGTGCGCGTCATCACCACCTGGTCATGCAGGTTGACCGCATTGACGCTGAAGTGGCGCAGATCATCCTCGCTCGCCTCGATGCGCAGGCTGGCCGGCACGCGCTCGCGCAAGGTGCGCAGGGCGTCCTGCGTAAAGGCGGGCGGGTAGTAGAGGATCTCGCCGCCGGACAGCGGGCAGAAGCACACGTCGAGGTGATAGCTCTGCGCCGTGGCGAGCTCCAGCGCCACCACCTCGCGGCCGAAATGGCTCGCCATGGCTTCGGCCGCTGCACGCGAAGAGCGCGGGCCGAAGCCGGCCCAGAAGTGGCCGCGCACGGCATCCCAGATGCAGTCGCCAGCGCCCTCCTGGTAGCAGCCTTCCGGCAGCAGGCTGACGGAGTCGATCAGGCCGCGCTCGCGCAGGCCCTCGAAGATGCGCGCAAAAGGCGCTTCCTCGCCGGCCCGTTGCGGATAGCGAAAGCGTGCCAGCACGGCGTGGCCATCCAGCACCACGGCGGCATTGGCGGGGAACACCATGTCGGGCAGGCCCGGGGCACCGGGTGCGGTTTCCACCGCGAAGCCAGCTGCCTGCAAGGCAGCATGCAGGGATTCGAAGGATGCCACCGCGTTGCGATGCATGCCGCGCGGGTCGCTAGCCCAGAGGCCGGGGTCCATCCACGGGTTGATGCTGTACGACACGTCGTAGTGGGTGGGCTCGACAAGCAGGATGGTGGGCTGGTTGATCACGCTGGCTCCTTTAGGTGGTGGGTGACGGGGTCAGTGAATGCCCTGGGATGCCTGCATTCTGGTGCACTGCCGCGCTAACTAAAAGCCAGCAAGTTGCGCAATTTGCCTGTACCGTATTGCAAAACGCCAGCTAAAATTGGCGAATCGCCAGCCACGACGATCGTGCAGGCAAAAGCACCCCCTCGCCCGCCCACAGGAACCACCATGGACGACACCGACCGCCAGTTGCTTGCCCTGCTGCGCGACAACGCGCGCACGCCGGCCACCGCTCTGGCCAAGGCGCTGCGCGTCTCGCGCGCCACCGTGCAGAACCGCATCGACAAGCTGGAAAAGGAAGGACTGATCGTGGGCTACACGGTGCGGCTGAAGCCCGAAGCCGAGGCGCACCGCATCCGCGCCTGGATGACCATCGCGGTGGAAGGCAACAAGGCGCGCGCGGTGCTGCAGGCGCTGCGCGGCGAGCCCAATGTGCAGGCCATGCACACCACCAACGGGCGCTGGGACATCATTGCCGAGCTGCGCGCGGATTCGCTGGAGGCGTTCGACCGCACGCTGGACCGCATCCGGCTGATCGACGGCATTGCCGCCACGGAGACCAGCATCCTGCTGTCGAGCTACAAGCTTTGAGCGGCGCGGTTGCGCTTACGCTGCGGCAGCGCCGCGCAGCCGTTCGCGCCGGGTTTCCTCGTGCAGCACGTGGCCGCTGGGGCGCAGCAGGTCGCGCAGCGAGACCACGCCGACCAGCCGCATGGAATCCAGGTCGGCCACCACCGGCAGCCGGCTGACGCCGAGCTCCGCCATGCGGCCCGCCGCGATGCGCGCGGTCTGCGCCGGCAGCAGCACCTGGTGCGGCTGCAGCGGCGCCATCAGCGCGCGGCCGGCTTCCATCGATGCCTCCCGCCCGCGCAGCGCATTGCGCTCCAGCATGCCGACCACACGCTCTGCGCACACCACGGGATAGCCGCGATGCGGTGCCTGCTCGCCAAAGTGCCTGGCCCACAAGACGTGGACCGGCTGCTCGCCGTCCACGCTCACCACGGCCGTCGTCATCAAATCCGCCACGTGCTGGCGCTCGAGCGGATCCACGCCATACTCGCGATAGATATGCAGGCCGCGGCGCGCGATCTTCTCGGTCATGATCGAGCGTTTCATGGTCAGCACCGTGAAGCCGTGCGCCACCGCCACGGTCAGCAGCAGCGGCAGCAATGCGTTGCTGTCATGCGTCAGGCCGAAGGCAAAGACGATGGCGGTCAGTGGCGCGCCAAGCACGCTGCCCAACACGCCCGCCATGCACACCAGCGCCCACAACTCCGGCGAGGCGCCGGGCAGCCACGGCGCGAGCGCCACGCCAAGGCCCGCGCCCAGCATCAGCAACGGGGCCAGCACGCCACCCGAGGTGCCTGACCCCAGCGCGGCAACCCAGATAATGGCCTTGACCGTCAGCAGCGCCACCGCCACGCCAATCGCCATGCGGTTGTGCAACAGGTCCGCGATCACGTCATAGCCCACTCCCAGCGCGCGCGGCTCGAAGTACCCGCCGATGCCAACCACCAGCCCGCCGATTGCCGGCCACCACATCCAGTGCAACTTGAGCCTGGAGAACTGGTCCTCGGTGCGATAGAGCGCCAGCGTCAGCGCGGCGCCCAGCATGCCGCAAAGCAGGCCGGCAACCATGCACGAGCCCAGCGCCATGGTGCTTGCCGGCGCGGTGTGCAGCGCAAACAAGGGACCGGGCTCGAACACCATCGTGCGCAGGAAGCCGGCTACGGCGCAAGCCAGCGCCACCGGCAGCAGGCTGCGCGGGCGCAGCTCGAACAGCAACAGCTCCACCGCCAGCAGCACCGCCGCCACCGGCGTGCCGAAGATCGCCGTCATGCCGGCGCACGCGCCCGCCACCAGCAGCGTCTTGCGCTCGGCCGCGGTGAGATGCAGGTACTGCGCAAGCAACGAGGCGATCGAGCCGCCGGTCATGATGATCGGGCCCTCCGCGCCAAACGGCCCGCCGCTGCCGATCACGATGCCGGACGACAGCGGCTTGAGCACCGCCACCCGGGGCGACATCTTGCTTTTGCCGAACAGCACGGCCTCGATGGCCTCCGGGATGCCGTGGCCACGGATCTTGTCGCTGCCATAGCGCGCCATCAGGCCCACCAGCAAGCCACCCGCCACCGGCACGGCGATCACCCATGCCCCCAGCGCATGCTGCGCCGGCGAGCGCTCCGCCAGCGACAGCGTCTGATAGAAAAAGAGGTTGGTGAAGAACCGGATCAGGTTTAGCAGCAGCACGGCAGCCGCCGTGCTGATCGCCCCGATGAGCGGCGCCAGCGCGGCCAGCAGGAGCAGCCGGCGGTCGACGGCGTAGTCGCGTTTTTCAAAGTGCATGGTGAGGATTGGGCAAATGTGGCGAAGGACGTGGCGCGGATTGCGGGACGAACATGGTCCGCGGAAAACGGAATGTATCACGTCATGATATATTTGCGCGCTGGATTCCAGAGCACGATCCCAAGTCGATCCAGGTGCGCTATTGCACGCATTTCCCGCACAACCCGAACAAGAAGACCCATGCCGCCATCCCAGGCCCCCTCCTTAGCCGACTTCCCGCCAGGCCGGGCACGTGCGTGGCTGCGCGCGTTTGCCCCCACTCCCATCACCGCCGGCCGCCGCGAACGCATCAAGAGCTGCATTGGCGCGCTGCTGGGCCTGCTGATCACCGAATGGATCAGCCGTCACCTGCTCGGTGGCTTCAACCCCTGGTTCATTGCCCCGATGGGCGCCTCCGCAGTGCTGCTGTTCGCCGTGCCGGCGAGCCCGCTGGCGCAGCCGTGGTCCATCATTGGCGGCAACCTGGTGGCGGCGCTGATCGGCGTGGCCTGCGCGCGCTGGATCCCCGAGCCTGGGCTGGCCGCCTCGGTCGCCGTGGCGCTGGCCATCGTCGCCATGTTCCAGCTGCGCTGCGTGCACCCGCCCAGCGGCGCGGTGGCGATTACCGCGGTCTTCGGCGGCCACGCCGTGACCCAGCTTGGCTTTGGCTTCGTGGTGATGCCGGTCGCGGTCAACTCGATGTTGTTGTTGCTGGTGGCGCTGCTGTTCAACAACCTGATGCGCCGGCGCTATCCGCACCGCCCCGTCGAGCACGCCAACCCGCACCGCACCGCCGATCCGCTGCCGAGCGAGCGGGTGGGTTTCAACCGCAGCGATCTGGACGAGGTGCTGAAGGCCCGCGGCGAATTCCTGGATATCGAGGAAGACGACCTTGAAGACATCCTGGTGGCCGCGCAGCTGCGGGCGTATCGCCGGCGCTTTGGCGATGTGCGGTGCGGGGACATCATGTCGCGGGACGTGGTGACGGTGCAGCCCGGGCAAAGTGGCGTGGAGGCGCGGGCCTTGTTGCTTAAGCATGGGATCCAGGCTTTGCCGGTGGTGGATGGGCAGCGGCGGCTGCTTGGCATGCTTGGTTTGGCGGATCTTCTTGCCGCGCGGGGCGACGCCGCGGGGCAGGTGCGAGTTGGCACTGCCGGGGACCTGATGCACACCGGGATGGCCACGGCCAAGGCGGAGCAGCCCATGGTGGAACTGGCGCGGGCGTTTTCCGATGGCGGCCTGCATCAGGTGCCGGTGGTGGATGCCCAGCAGCGGCTGCTGGGCATCGTCACGCAATCGGACCTGATCGCCGCGC
Organism: Cupriavidus sp. 8B; assembly: GCF_054589115.1. Classification (NCBI taxonomy): domain Bacteria; kingdom Pseudomonadati; phylum Pseudomonadota; class Betaproteobacteria; order Burkholderiales; family Burkholderiaceae; genus Cupriavidus; species Cupriavidus sp. 8B. The sequence continues at coordinate 37,513 of NZ_BAAILO010000628.1, forward strand.
TGCTCGAACAAGGCCCGCCGGCAAAAGTGGAACCCGCCAAGCAGCCGGCAAGCTGAACGGTGCGGGCGCTAGCGGCTCGGCTGCAACCCGCCCGCCGCCGGCACCGCATGGGCATCGACGCGCGGAATGCCGTTGAACAGCAGGTTCAATGCTACCGACATCACGCAAGCCAGCAAGATGCTGCTGTGCATGATGGGCTGCAACCAGCCCGGCAATTGGTTGAACAGCGTGCCCGAGAACGCGGGCAGCAGCGAGATCGCCAGCGTAGCGGCAACGATATACACGTTATGCCGCGTGCCCTCGAAATCCACCCGCGCCAGCGTGCGCACGCCCGCTGCGGTGACCACCCCGAACATGAACAGCCCTGCCCCGCCCAGCGCCGGCAGAGGAATGGAAGCGACTACCGTGGCCAGCTTGGGAAACAAGCCCAGCGCGCACAGGATCACGCCGGCTGCCACCACGACCCAGCGGCTCTTGACGCCCGTCACCACCAGCAGGCCGATGTTCTGGCTGTAGATGGTGTACGGAAAGCCGTTGAGCGCCCCACCGATCACGCTGGCCAGGCCATTGGCCCGCAGGCCATCCGTCATCTCGCCCGCACTCAGCGGCTTGTTCACGACATCGCCAATCGCCAGGAACAAACCCATCGACTCGATCATGATGATGATCATCACCACCACGATGGTGAGCGTGGCCACCACATCGAACACCGGCCAGCCGAAATAGAAGGGATGGATCACGTCGAGCATTGGCGCCTCGGCAACGCCATGGAAATCCACCATGCCAAAGGGGATCGCCACCAGCATGCCGGCCGCCAGCGCCAGCAGCACGGAGACGTTGGACCAGAATCCCTTGAGCCATTTGTTGATGGCCAGGATCAACGCGAACACGAAGCCCGCCAGCGCCAGGTTATGCGGCGCGCCGAAATCCGCCGCGCCGCGTCCGCCGCCCACCCAGTTCACGCCCACCGGGAATAGCGACAGCCCCACCACCATGACGATGGACCCGCCGACGATGGGCGGGAAGAAGCGCAGCAGCTTGCCGAACACCGGCGCCAGCAGCATGGTGATCACGCCGCCCGCCATCACCGCGCCGATCACCGCCGGCAAGCCGAGCGCCGGGTTCGTGGCGATGACAAGGATCGGCGGAATGGCGCTGAAGGCCACGCCCTGCATCACCGGCATGCGCACGCCAAAGCGCCAGAAGCCGGCGGCCTGCAGGATGGTGGCGATGCCGCAGGTGAAGAGGTCGGCGTTGATCAGGACCGCCACCGCCTCCTTCGGCAGCTTGAGCGCGCTGGCAATGATCATCGGCACCGCGATGGCGCCGACATACATCACCAGCACGTGCTGGAAGCCCAGCATCACCAGCGGCCCGGGGGCGGGCACCTGGTCGACTGCGGCCGGCCTGTCGCCGGTCAGGTCTTGGGTGTTCATGGGGTTGTCTCCTCTTGTGCCGTTACGTGAGATCACGCGACATCTATGGGAATGCGGATCCTTCGGACTTTCGGGTGAGCCCATGCCCGGGCGGGCGAGGCGCTGCTGACCCGGGCGCGCGACATCGTGGCCGACCTGGACTCGACCCGGAAAATGGTGCTGCGCGTGGCCGACGGGCTGGAGGGCTACCTGCGCATCGGCATCATCAATTCGGTGATGTATGGCCCCCTGCCACGTACCATGCGGCTGTTCCAGGAGCGCAATCCGGCGGTGGAATGGACCTTGCACGAGATGCTGCCCGACCAGCAGGGCGAGGCGCTGGCGCGCGGCCAGATCGATGTGGGCTTTGCGTCCAGCGCCACCGAGCGGGAGGAGTTGCGCTCGATCCGGGTCTATCCGCAGCCGCTGATGGCCGCGTTGCCGGCCGGCCATGCACTGGCGGCGAGCGGCCGGATCCGGCTGAAGGCGCTGGCGGCGGAGCCGTTTGTGCTGCTTAATACGCAAAGCCCGGTGATCCGCAACCTGCTGGCCGCCTGCGTGCGCAATGGCTTCCAGCCGCGCGTGCTGCACGAGTCGGTGGATCCACAGACAGTGCTGAGCCTGGTGGGCGCAGGCGTGGGGGTGAGCGCGCTACCGCGCTCGCTTTCAGGCGCGCCGCGGGAGGATGTGGCCTTCGTCACGCTGGACGAGCCGGGGCTGGCCGCGGACCTTTACGCCACCGTACGGCGCGACCACGGCCTGCCCGCGCTGGACCGCTTTCTCGCGCTGCTGGAAGATGTCACCGAGGTATGGCATCGTGAGACGTTCGGGGAAGGGCTGCGAAGCACATAGCGCGCCAGGCATCCCGCAATGCAGCATCACAGCCGTCTCAAAACGGCCCGCCTCCGGCGGCCTACGGGTTTTCCTATATATTGTCGCCGTCCACGTCACACCGGCAGTCCAGCCCGGTCAACTACCCCGGCCTAAAGGCCGGAGCTTGCAAAGGCAACTGAACAAGCTCGGGTTGACCAGGCAAAGCGGTAACCAACCCGCTACGTTGCGA
>NZ_BAAILO010000629.1:0-216 GCF_054589115.1 Cupriavidus sp. 8B
CGCAAGGCAGGACGGGGCCTTGGTGAACAGCGTGTTGAAGCCGATCTTGTCGGGGTCCATGCCGGACTCACGCACATGGCTGGCATAGTTGATGCCTTGGCACAGGAACTGGCGGTCAGACGTGACCGGCGGCAGTAGAGTGACGGCGTCGAGCGGCAGCGTGGCCTGGTCGGGGGTGCTGCGCCACGCAGCTTCGAGGCCATTCGCGACGAAGTC
>NZ_BAAILO010000630.1:0-221 GCF_054589115.1 Cupriavidus sp. 8B
CGCCCGCGTCGCGACCGGCGCATAGCCCTGCGGGCCGTCAGGTTCAGGCTGATCTGCGCGCCGCGGTGTATCAGTTCCACTAGCGACAGCACGGCGGCATGCCGGGTCGCCTCGCCGCCGCAGGGCTCGACCTCACGCACGATGGCCACGCCGGTTCCCTTGCTACCGGGATCGAGTTTAAGACGGACCGGTTGCAGGACGCAGTCCGCTGTCCGCCGATC
>NZ_BAAILO010000631.1:0-281 GCF_054589115.1 Cupriavidus sp. 8B
ATTGTGTTTGAGCCGACGGTCACGCTGCCATCGTTGAGCCTCACGGTCGAGGCCTATTCTCGCTTCTCGATGCGCGTGCTGGGCGTGCTGGCCAAGTTCGACCGCACGATGGATCAGTTCGACTTCATGGTGTGGAATGGCATTCGCGACCAGACCGACATCAACGACGAGGTGGCACGCTTCCTGCGCAGCTTCCACCCGCTCGGCCTGCGCAGCTACACGACCCACCTGAAGCTGATGACCACAGTGCGCGGCGTCTGAACGTTACGTGCCGCCCCTCT
>NZ_BAAILO010000632.1:0-299 GCF_054589115.1 Cupriavidus sp. 8B
GCCATGACGTGTCCCCTTACTTGCTGCCGATGAAGCCGGGCACGCGGGTGCGTCCTTCAACCCAGCGCATGAGCAGCATGACCACGATATTGATCAGCGCGTACATCAACGTCACCGCGATGAAGGACTCATACGGGCGCGCCGTGTAGTCCACCAGCTGGCGCCCCTGCGCGGCCAGCTCCAGCAGGCCGATGGTCGACGCCACCGCGGAGTTCTTGAAGATGTTCAGGAACTCCGAGGTCAGCGGCGGCACGATGACGCGGAACGCCATCGGCAGCAGCACGTGGCGGTAGGTCTGG
>NZ_BAAILO010000633.1:0-1993 GCF_054589115.1 Cupriavidus sp. 8B
GCGTTTCGCTGGTTCAATTAGCGGCATCCAAACAGGTGCCCTAATGCCACTGTTCTCCCGCCGCAACGAATCCAAGAAGGTCCTCTCTCCCGCCCCCGGCATGTACGCAGGTGAGGACGTCACGCAGTTCCTGTTCGACCGCACCGCACGTGTGATGGTCGAGCGCAATCACTGGAAGCTGGCCGCGCTGGTGGCCGCCTTGGTGGCGGTGGCGGCAGTGATGACGCGCCAACCGCCCGAGCCGGTCGTGCGCGTGGTCGGCGTGTCGGCCGATGCCAACGGCAAAGCGGTGGCGCGGGAATTGGACGCATACCAGCCTAAGGCGCTGGAAATCCAGGTCGCATTCCGCGACGTGGTCACGCGCATGTTCACGATTGAGCCGGTGCTGACGGCCGAGATTGAGGACTCGCGCATCTTCCAGAATATCAACGCCGTGAAGAAGCAGATGGTGGGCGCCGCGCGCAAGCAGTTCGAGGACTGGCTGGCGGAGGACGCGCCGTTCCGCGCCATCGCGCAAAGCCCAACGCTGGTGCGCGAGGTGCAGGTCACCAACATCGCCTTGCTGCCGGACAACACCGTCGCGGTGGAGTTTGTCACGTCGACCCGCGACGAGGGCACGAAGCCGCGCAAGCAGCGTTATGCGATGACCTTCCGCTACCAGATTGATCCCCCGAAGAGCGACGCGGCCCTCTCAGCCAATCCATTTGGCATCTATCCCGTGTTCTTCAGCATTCAAAAATCCGCCGCCTGAGCTATGTCCCACTCCTTGCGTTCCCGTTTCTCCGTCGTTGGCCTGACAGCGGCCATCTGCCTGATGCTGTCGGCAGGCCCCGGCTTCTCGGCCGACAAGCCCTCGAGGAGGGCGCCGCCGCCGCTGCCTGCACTGGGCATTGGCGACATGGCCGACGCCATGAACCCGATGAATCCGTTTAATGGCGGGGTCGAGCCGGTAGCCTTGCCCGGGGACTCGCGGCTGGTGGTGTTTCCCTACAGCGCGGATCAGATCTTCCGCGTGCTCACCGCCCCGTTGAAGACGACGACGATCGAGTTCGGTCCCGACGAGCAGATCGTGGGCGATCCGGCCTGGGGCGAGAACATCCGCTGGAGCTTTGACACGGACGGCGCGAACCACCTGTATGTAAAGCCGAACGGGCCCGGTCTGGTCAACACGCTGTCGGTCAATACCAACAAGCGCAGCTACGAATTCACGCTGGTGTCCTCGCCGCTGGGCGGGATCTTCTACCAGAAGGTGCGCTTCCGCGTTCAGGCCCCATTCGGCGCCAAGTCGAAGGCGCGCGCCGAACAGGCGGGGGCGCAGGACGAGCGCGATGGCGGCGCGGCGCTGCCCGATGCGGTTGCGGTGTCCCCAGACAAGCTGAACTTCGACTATGGCGTTTCGGGTAGCGCGAGTTTCAAGCCAGAGACGGTGTTTGATGACGGCAAGGCAATCTGGATGCGCATGCCCAAGGCCGCCGACTGGCCGGTGGCGTTGGTCAAGGACGGCAGCGATTACGTGGTGGCGAACTTCATCCGGCGCGGCGATTTCCTCGTGCTGCAGCGTCTGGCCGACGAGGTCGCGCTGCGCTCGGGCGATACGGAAGTGACGGTGCAGCGTGGCAAGCGCCGCATCTTCGGCCTGTTCTGAGCGAGGCGCACCGTGAAGCAGCCAGTGACTGACGTTTCCGACGCGAAGACGCGCCTGACCAGCGGCAAGGTGCCGCGCAACATCGTCACCACCCTCGGCGTGGTGGCGGCGGTGGCGGTGGGAACGCTCGGCTATTTCTACCAGAGCGGCATGGAGTCGGACCAGGCGAAGGAGGCCGAAGCGAAGAAGGCCCAGAAGCTGCAGGAGCGCACCAGCAGCCCGGACAGCGGCGGACTGGACCAACTCATCCGGCAGCAGCAGGAGGAAGCGCGCAGGCTGGCGGCACTGCAGGCGGCATCGGCCACCAAGGCCGAGCCGGCAAGCAAGGCCCCGGTCATGACGGCAAAG
>NZ_BAAILO010000634.1:0-294 GCF_054589115.1 Cupriavidus sp. 8B
GACGGCTCGGCCGTTGCCGCGGGCTGTTGAGTATCAGCGTACGAACTGTTTCAGGCGAAACGGGTCCGATCAGCCTTCGCTCGGATCATAGGGCGACGCCCGGTTTTCAAGCTTCCACCTCTTCTCGGCTTCCGTGTCGGGACGAGGTGGGTGAATGCTGTCGATCAACCACAGTTCGCGCGGTGTTTCGCCGACATGCAACTCGAAGTGGTAGCCCCGATCCTGAACGAAGGGTGCAATCGCGGCATTCGCTTTGCGCAGCCAGGACGCCGTCCACTCGACGTCCTTGGAGAT
>NZ_BAAILO010000635.1:0-338 GCF_054589115.1 Cupriavidus sp. 8B
ATCAACGGCGAATGGGTGGCCACCAATCGCCAGTTCGACGACCGCAACCCGGTCGACAACAGCCTGATCGGGCATGTCCACGAGGCCGGGCAGGCCGAGGTCGATGCCGCCGTGGCCGCGGCAAAGCATGCGCTCAAGGGTCCCTGGGGCAAGATGACCGTGGCGCAACGCGTCGAGCTGCTGCATGCGGTGGCAGACGGCATCAACCGGCGCTTCGACGACTTCCTGCAAGCCGAGATCGCCGACACCGGCAAACCGCACTCCCTCGCCAGCCACATCGACATCCCGCGCGGCGCGGCCAACTTCAAGGTGTTCGCCGACCTGATCAAGAACGTGCC
>NZ_BAAILO010000636.1:0-282 GCF_054589115.1 Cupriavidus sp. 8B
CTGCTGTTCTCCTTATAGCGCATCGATGTTTCTCCGCCCACGCCGGGGCCGGAAGGGCCTTGAACTGCTCACGACGAACAGCAACGGCAAGAACGTAGACCTCACGGGTTGCAACCTGCGTGTGATCGTGAAGGGTGACGCGGTCGAAATCCACTACGCGACTTCGAAGGCCGAAGGGCGCCCCTCCGGTACAGGGGAAATTGGTGTCGACAAAGGCTATACCGAGGCCTTCGCCGACTCCGATGGCGAGCGTCATGGTCAGACCTTCGGCGCCGTGCTGAG
>NZ_BAAILO010000637.1:0-242 GCF_054589115.1 Cupriavidus sp. 8B
GGCGCGACCGCGCGGACGCCAATGTTGCCGGAGTAGGGGGCGTGACGGTTCTCACCGGCGCGGCGCCGGCCTTTGCCGCGCTTGCGCCCTCGAGGCTGCCGAATACTGGCGCCACCGCAATCGCTGCGCCGGCGGAAGAGATCGGAACGGTGGACGAGCTCCCCATCTTCATCAAGACGCTCTACGACGAGTTGGACATGGCGCCGTCGCTGCGGCATGGGATCTGCCCGGTGCTGGTTGAA
>NZ_BAAILO010000638.1:0-391 GCF_054589115.1 Cupriavidus sp. 8B
CAGGAATTGTTCGTGGAATTCTCTGGTTTGGCGTCGCGTCATGGTTGTTGTTTCTCTCAAGCGGACTTCGTCGCGGCGAGCAGTTCCTGATGGAAGGTGGCCACTGATGCGGCCAGGGAAGCGAGCGTGGCGCGATGTTCGCGTAGTTCGCGAGCATGCCGGCAGGATTGGAACTTGTCCCGCAATGCTGAGAAGTCCGCGACGAGGCCGTCCAGACGCAGGCCGACATGGCGTTCAGCCGGCGGCGCGGTACGCGCGGGTGCGGGCGAATCATTGGCTGCGATGGCATCGCGCTTGCTGGCGAGTTGCTCCTCAGAGGCGCGCACTTCGCTCTGCAGCTGTTCCAGCCGGGCTTCGGCGGCCTTGATGGCTTCCGTCGCGGACGTGTATT
>NZ_BAAILO010000639.1:0-2081 GCF_054589115.1 Cupriavidus sp. 8B
GCCTAGCCATTCAATCTGCAAACCGCCTCACGGGGCGGCACCTCATTCACTCTCTGCCCTGCGGGTTCTGCCCGCCGGGGAGAACCCTTGCGGCAGCTCATTACTTGGAGTTCTGTATGTCGTTCAAAGGGTTTAACGTGATCGTGGGTCGCCTGCAAATCTGCGCCATGCGCGAACTGGATTCGGGCGCTGTGCCGGCGTGCCAGTCGGACGCCGAGACGTATCATGTCTATCTGCGCAACCCCGACGGTTCCGCGCAGCTTCAACACACGGAAGTGGATTTCGATTCCGCCTTCAGCTATTGCACTGGTCGGCAACGACCGACGCGCCACTGAGCGCTCATCCCTAACAAAAAAGCCCGGCATGCCGGGCTTTTTTTTTGTCCATTATTTTCAACGGCGGCGCACCGCCATGAATAGCGTCAGCGCGCATTCCCACAGGGTCCAGCAGATGCCAAAAAACAGCAAAAACTTGACGAAGCGGATGACTTCGTATTCCGTCATGGTGTATAGGCCTTTGGTTCATTGCGGTTGATTCTACTGTACCCGCCCCCTTCGGAAGTCAAGGGGGCGGAGACCCACTCCTATTCGCGCATTGTTCCCGCAACGTGTGGACCCAGGTTAGATGGTCGCGCCTAGCGTTCTAGCAGACGCTCTAGTTTCGCGCCTTTCTGTCTCCGGAAGCGGGTCGCCGCCCCCTCGGGCTCGGAGTGTGGGCCGTGCGGGTGGTTGCAACTCGGGATGTTAGCTTCTTCGGAGAAGTCTTGGGTGTCACCTTTTTCGATGTCGTCTTTGGTGCCGTCTTCAGTCGGGCCGTCGTTGGTTCCGCCGGTCGCGGTGATACGGCGAGCTCAGGGGCAGGCAGGCCGATGCCCGCCTCAAGCGCTCTCTCGGCCAACATCTTCACCACGAAGACACGGTCCTTCGCTGTGGGAATCTCATTGAGGTAGGCCAGCAAGCGGGGCGTCGTGTACTCGTTCAACGTGATCTGCATTTGGAGGTTTTGCATACGGGATCGCTAATGTGTTGTTGGCTTCAACCAAACCGTGCCATCGCATCGTTCAGCGCGCCAACGTCGTGAATGGCGAAGGCATCCATCGTATCCACTGACGACGCACCACCTTGCGGCGCCGCGATGGCCGGGTTAGTCGGGACCGGCATGACCGGAGAAGTCGCTTCTAGCCTGTGTTCCTTGATATTGACATTGCTATCTGTTGGGACGGCGCCCCCCGACGGGAACGACGTTCTGGCCGGCGTGTTTTCGGGTGCTGGTAGCAATCCCACGGGACCCGAGCCGCCAAGCGCTCTCAACCCGTGCTGCGCGAGCAGTCGAAATACAAAGGCGCGCTCGCGAGCGCCGGGTATCTGTCGCAGATAGGCCAGCAGGTCGGGTGCGGCTTCGGGGGACAGCGTGATCGTAATCTGCAGCTTGTCCATGTGCAGCCGGCTCAGGAAGACTTCGACACATGTCGTGCAGAGCCGATCGTATGGAAGCCCCGAACATTGGCAAAGCAGGGCGCATCCATCACATGAATGTCGTTGTGCGGAAATGCCGCTTGAATCGTTGGCGCGTACAAGCTCGCTCCGCCTCCGGTCAGGATGATGGCGCGAATATCCTCGGTGCGACCGACACGCGTTTGAACTTCCAAGACGGACTGTTGGGCAACCGCAATGGCTTCTTCAACGAAGGGGCGTAGATCCAGATCCTTGCGATAGAAGAGCATCGGCTTAGCCTCGCGGATTGCCTTGTCGATCCGTTCGATGCTGTCCACCGCTGCGCCCTCGGCCTGAGAGATGAGCCTTGCCACCTGCTGATAGATACGCGATGCACCGCCCGGCACGCCACCGCTTCGGGTGTCGTCCATCGTGTAGCCGCGTGCGACCACCCAATCGGTCGTGAAATAGCCGACGTCAATCACGAGATAGGCGTTGTCGGGGTCGTACTGCTTGGCGCACTGCTGGATGAATGTGACCAATGTTCCGATGGGCTGAGGCAGCGGCAGCACGTTGTGCACCCGGATCGGACCCCAGCCGAAGTCGAGTTCACCACTGAAGCGGTCCTTCAGGTAGCCGGCGTACTTC
>NZ_BAAILO010000640.1:0-2967 GCF_054589115.1 Cupriavidus sp. 8B
GCCAAGCATCGCCCGCACATCGGACTCGTCAAAGTACCGATGTCCGGAAGGCAGGCGCTTAGCCGCCAGGATGCCTTCGCGCTCCCAGCGGCGCACTGTACTGGGAGCTCGTCCGATGCGCTTTGCGAATTCGTTGATCCGATAAACCTTACTCATGGCGAGCGATTATAGATACTTCTGAGTAAGAACGGTGTATCAGTTGCTCGCTCCTTGCCGTAGTGCCCGCCTATGTGGCCATCACCTGCGGCGGACGCGGGCGCGTGGCCACCGCAAAGGCAATCTGCGCCAGCCCGGCAGCCAGCCCCAGTGCCACGCCGATCTGCAATGCCAGCGTGTAGGAGCCCAGCGCATCGTAGACCAGCCCGCCTCCGAACGCGCCGACGAAGCTGCCGATCTGGTGGCTGAAGAACGCCACGCCGCCCAGCATGGCCTGCCAGCGCAGGCCAAAGGTCTGCGCGATCCAGCCCGCCACCAGCGGTGCCACGCCCAGCCACAGGAAGCCCATCACGGCGGCAAACACCAGCGTGCTGCCCGGCGTGGGCGCCGATGAGAAGTACCAGGCCAGCGCGAGCGAGCGCACGCTGTAGATGGTGCCGAGCAGCACAAGCTTGCTGACCCGGCCGCCGGCCCAGCCGAAGAACAGGCTGCCCAGCACATTGAAGCCGCCGATCACGCCAAGCGCCTTGGCGCTGAGCATCGGGTCCATGCCGCAGATGTCGAGATACGAGGGCAGGTGCGTGGTGAGGAAGACCAACTGCATGCCGCACACGAAATACGCGGCGCCCATGACCAGGAACGCCTTGTTCCGCAACGCCGTGCCAAGCGCCTCGCGCGCATTCTGCTGCACGGCGCCGGGCAACGTGGGCAGTGGCAGGCGATCCACCTTGCCCGCGTACCACGCGGCGGGCAGCATGACCAGCGCAAGCAGGATAAAGGCCGCCAACCCCACGCGCCAGCCGAACGACTGCGCCACCACCTGCCCGATCGGCGCCGCCACCAGCGCCCCGAGCGAGCCGGCGCCAGACACAATGCCAAGCACCGCGCTGCGCAACGCCGCCGGCACCGGCCGCGCGGCCACCGCCATGGAAATGGCGCTGCCCGTGCAAGCCATCGATGCGCCGATCGCCACGCCCGCGCCGAGCGTCACGCCCACGATGCCGTGCGCCGTGGCCAGCAGCGCCAGCCCCAGCACATAGAGCAGCGAGCCGCTCATCATCAGCGGCCGGAACCCCACCCGCGCGGCCAAGGCGCCGGCCATGGGCTGGAGCAGCCCCCAGGCCAGGTTCTGCACCGCGATCGCAATCGTGAAATCCGACACCGAGATGCCGATGTCCTTGGTCAGCGGGGGCATGAAGATGCCAAGGCTCTGGCGCAGGCCCATGGCCAGGCTCAGCATGACGGAAGCGCCGAGCAGGATCGGCAGGACGGGGCGGAGGTCGGACAGGCGGGGAGGCACGGTGGAACTGTCTCTGTATTTGTCGTTGTTCTTGTGCCGGCACACCCGAGACAGCCGCGAACAGACGCGCAGGGACAGGCCAATGGCTCAGCGGAGGGTAAGTCCGAACCTGAGCGCTGTCAATGTGGTTCCGGCAGTCAGTGTGGCGATGACTGTCACTCCCACAGCCCCTCCATCATCACCGGGTAGGCCAAGGCCTGAAGGCAGAGAACCGGATATCGCGCACGCGAACACCGTGCCGATGGGCGTGACGGTGGGCATGCCATCGGCCCCCACGGTGGCAAGCGCGCAGTACAGGGAGGATCGCTGTGCGCGTTCGATGAGGGCGCGGATGGTGGGCCATGCACTCCAGGCTCGCTACACGTTGGCTGCAGGCCTTGACCGTATCCATGTATTCCTGCAATACGATTTGCTGCACCGGTTGCGCAAACTTCACCCCTTCGAGCCACCGTCAATGCGCCTGGGTCCAGCCCTTCTCGCCCAGTTCGAAGGCCATATACAGCCAACCGGTGATCGTCGTATTCTGCCCCTGAAGGGCTGTGTCAGGCGTGTTCATTTGCGTGCTCCTGAGAAACGAGACTGCGAATCTTCGTTTTACTCCAGGGGCTTAGCCTCCGCGGACCTTCATAGTATCTCAAGCCTAATCCACGCCGCTTGAGGTGCGGCAGGTCAATACATTCTGTCTAGCTGCTGTTGCGGTTCTGTACAGGGTTGGCCGTTTACCCGCTATCGAGATTTAATCGCTCCTAGTCCCGCTGACGCGGGGGGCGGTCTCTTTTGGGCGGGGTTTTGATGCTTTTAGCTGCTGTCGCGGCTGTACGGTGTTGGCCGTTTTAGAACGTGTGAGATGTCACTTTTCTTTACTCGTAAAGAAAAGTAACCAAAAGAAAGCGATCCTTGCAGGAGGCTGGCGTGGCGTCATTGGGAACCCCAATGGTTTCGTCGTACGGCCCCGGGTTTTAATTAAATCGTGCCGTTACCGATTTAAATGGCCACGATCCTGTTAATGACGCTGGTTTCGTGGTGAGCCCCCCGGTAGCAGCATCCCTGCCAATTCACCCATCTGCCGGTACCGGCGCAAAGCGCCACGATATATCACGCCGTGATGGTTTCGTGGTGGGGTGGGCGCGGTGGTAATCTCCTCGGAATTATTTTTTCGGTGCCACCGCGCCCACGACGGAAACGGGACGCTTGCAACTTCGTGGCCGCCCGCGCCGCGAGCGACAGACGGCTTGAAATTCGTGGTGGTGGCTACCGGTGGGGGTCACCCCGAAACCCTGGGCATTGGCAGCGTCGTGATGATCTAAACTGGTAACGGCACGAGGTCATTAGCACCCGGGGCCGTACGACGAAATCATTGGGGTTCCCAATGACGCCACGCCAGCCTCCTGCAAGGATCGCTTTCTTTTGGTTAGTTTTCTTTGAGGGTGAGGACAAATTCAGGCATTGGTCAATCGGCGTACGAGCAAACGTGCCTGAGATAGCCAGACCCAGGCGGTTGCGCTGGCGAT
>NZ_BAAILO010000641.1:0-1133 GCF_054589115.1 Cupriavidus sp. 8B
AAAGTCAACGAGGAGACCAAAACATGTCTGCAGTCGTATCCACGCGGCCCGAGACCACCACGGCCGAAGACACTCTCAAGCAGAAGACGCGCGATGCCGGCGTCGTTTCCGGCGGCCACCTGGTGGCGCGCGCGCTCAAGAACGAGGGGGTGGACACCATCTTCACCCTGTGCGGCGGCCACATCATCGATATCTATGATGGCTGCGTGGACGAAGGCATCCGCATCATCGACGTGCGCCACGAGCAGATCGCCGCGCATGCGGCCGACGGCTATGCGCGCCAGACCGGCAAGCTCGGCTGCGTGGTGACCACGGCCGGCCCCGGCTGCACCAATGCCGTCACCGGGGTGGCCACCGCCTTCCGTTCGGAAAGCCCGATCATCCATATTGGCGGGCAGGGCGCCTTGTCCCAGCACAAAATGGGCTCGCTGCAGGACCTGCCGCACGTCGACATGATGTCGCCCATCACCAAGTTCGCGGCCACCATTCCGAGCACGGAGCGGGTGGCCGACATGATTTCGATGGCCGCGCGCGAATGTTTCAACGGCGCGCCCGGCCCGGCTTACCTGGAGATCCCGCGCGACGTGCTCGACCGCGAAGTCGACCTCGCGCGGGCGGTGATTCCGCGCCCGGGCCACTATCGTGCTTCCACCAGGTCGATCGGCGACCCGCGGGACATCGAGCGCCTGGCCGACATGCTGGTCAATTCGGAGCGGCCGGCCATCCTGTACGGCCAGCAGGTCTGGACCGCGCGCGGCCATGAGGAGGCGGTCGCGCTGCTGCGCGGGCTCGACATCCCCGGCTACTTCAACGGCGCCAGCCGCGGCCTGCTGCCGCCGGGCGACCCGCATCACTTCGATCGCACCCGTTCGCAAGCATTCGCCAAAGCCGACCTGATCATTATCGTCGGCACGCCCTTCGACTTCCGGATGGGCTATGGCAAACGCATCAGCAAGGATCTCAAGCTGGTGCAGATCGATATGGACTACCGCACGGTCGGCAAGAACCGCGACATCGACCTGGGCCTGGTCGGCGATCCGGGCGCGATCCTGGGCGCGGTGCTGCAGGCTGCCAGCGGCCGCATCAAGCACGACAAGCGCCAGGTTCGCCAGGCCTGGATGCGCGATCTGGCC
>NZ_BAAILO010000642.1:0-279 GCF_054589115.1 Cupriavidus sp. 8B
GCCCGGACGACGCGGTCGCACTGCCTGCGCCGAGATCGTCACCACGTCGCCGCCGTCGCCGATATAGATGGTGTCGTCGGCGAGGAATTCGTTGATTTCATAAGCGACCCGGTATGGGTGAATCGGCGTGCTGTCGGATTTGAACAGTGGCATCAGCTTGGCCGTTGCCACTTCTTCGGCTGCGGCCAGATCGCGCATCCAGGCCTGGCGAACCTGGCGCTTGTCGTGCTTGATGCGGCCGCTGGCAGCCTGCAGCACCGCGCCCAGGATCGCGCCCGG
>NZ_BAAILO010000643.1:0-395 GCF_054589115.1 Cupriavidus sp. 8B
GACCGTGCCGCGGCGGTGTCCGTTACAACGGAATCAAAATCCTCCACTTCAACAGAAGGAGATGTAGTATGAAACGAGATAGTTCGAGAGCAAGCAAAGCCCATCGCCCGTTGACCACAATACCTTGATGACGTTGCCGCGCCTGCCGCGGAAGACGAAGACATGGCCGGAGAACGGGCTCTCCTGCAGAGTCGCCTCCACCTTCGCTGCGAGCCCGTTGAATCCGCAGCGCATGTCGGTCACGCCTGCAGCGATCCAGATGCGTGTTCCCGCCGGCAACCCGATCATGGCGTCAAACGGTCCAGTACGGTACGCAACGTGGCCGGGTCGACTGCCCCTTCAATGCGAATCACCGCTCGGCCCAAACGGATCTCAATGGCGCCGTGCGGCGGCGT
>NZ_BAAILO010000644.1:0-241 GCF_054589115.1 Cupriavidus sp. 8B
GCTGGAGCCGGGAGCGTGACGATGGCCTCGTCGCGGCCGGAGCGGACGAAGTGTCGCACGGCGGTAAAGCCGCTGCCGTCGGCGCGCATGCAGAAATGGATTTTTCGTTCGTTGAGCACGGCCACCAGCCAGCGGGCGGGGTAGCCGCGGTCGAGCAAGAGCAAGTCGTCGGATTGCAGGCGATCCAGATGCTCGAACAGGATCTGGCGTTCGTTCTCGTGCACGCTATGCAGTGAGGCGG
>NZ_BAAILO010000645.1:0-276 GCF_054589115.1 Cupriavidus sp. 8B
AGCGCATCCAGCGTGGTGAGATTGAGCGAGTTCTCATCGCCCACAAGGACCGGCTCGTTCGCTTCGGATTCGACCTGCTCGACCATCTTGCGCGCGGGAACGGTTGCGAGATCATCGTGGTTAATCAGGAATCGCTGTCGCCAGAGCAGGAAATGGTTGAGGACCTGCTTGCCATCGTCGATACGTTCTCATGCCGCCTGTACGGCATGCGCAAGTACAAAAAGCAGATCAAGGAAGACTATCCGGGTAGCAAGGTACCGAAGGAAATTCTGGAAT
>NZ_BAAILO010000646.1:0-279 GCF_054589115.1 Cupriavidus sp. 8B
AACAGCCCGATAACATCACCCATGAACCACATTGAGCGAGAACATCACAGCGGCACCCCCGGCCAGCGGTCAGGATTCACGGGTGCCCGCTTTCGGCCAGTTTCTGCCGTTCGACCCTCATGCATCCAATGGCCGAAGCTCGGCCATTGGAGACGCTCGAGCTTCTCTGACACCCAGCTTTATTGGTTCTTCAGACTTTCCTGTGGGTAGGTAGTACGCTTTCGCGCATGGCTTGGTAAGGAGGTGTGCGATGGACAGCGTGGAACTGTACCGGCAGCT
>NZ_BAAILO010000647.1:0-4995 GCF_054589115.1 Cupriavidus sp. 8B
TGAGCGTCAAGGGGCTTCAGTTGGGCGGCGCAAGCCGCGTCAACGAAGTGCGGATAAATCCAATGCTCAACTTTGAGCAGATTTTATGGAACAGCAAACATCATGGCCCTGACTCTCCACTACCATCCACTGTCTTCGTTCTGCCACAAGGCGCTGATCGCGCTCTACGAAAACCAGACGCCGTTTTCCGGTGTTGTGGTGAACCTTGGCGAGAAGGACTCGCGCGCCGCGTTCCTGGCGCTCTGGCCCGTCGGCAAGATGCCGGTGCTGCGCGACGACAGCCGCGACGTGACGCTGCCGGAAACCACGATCATCATCGATTACCTCGACCAGCACTACCCGGGTGCGCGAGCGCTGCTGCCGGCCGGCGACGATGAGCGCCGCGAGGCAAGGCTGTGGGACCGCATCTTCGACCTGTACGTGCACCTGCCGATGCAGAAGATCGTGGGCGACCAGCTACGGGCCGAGGCAGAGCGCGACCCACGCGGCGTGGCGGACGCGCAAGCCGCGCTGCGCACTGCCTACGACATGATCGAGCCGCGCATGGCCAGCCGCACCTGGATGGTCGGCGAGCACTTCACGCTGGCGGACTGCGCCGCGGAACCCGCGCTGTTTTATGCGGCAGTGGTGGTGCCGTTCGCGCAAACGCATCCGCACCTGGCCGCCTATTTCGAACGCCTGGTGGCCCGTCCTTCGGTGGCGCGCGTGCTGGCCGAGGCGCGCCCCTACTTCCACATGTTCCCGATCAAGAACGCCATCCCGGCGCGCTTTCTCCAGGACGAGCCACCAGTTGCCTGATCCCTTTTACACAAGTTTAGGGAGATGACGTCAGATGCCGGGCAACGCCTCTTTGTGTTTCCGGATCTCGATTTCGTGCTGGCCGTCACGGCCGGCAACTACGACACGCCGGGCCAATGGATTGCGCCCGTCGTGGCCTTGCGACAAGTCTTCCTGACCAGCCTGGCGGGTGAATGTCCGGCGATGTGCGGCTCTGTGCGTCGAATTGCCAAGCCACCCCGGCGCCGAGTGACGCACGCGGCAGTTCATCCGACCCAGTGCCGCCAGCCCTGACCGGCGACGGGCAGCGCCGCCGTTCCTAAAGCCGGGATAAGGCCGCAATGGCCTTGCTCCTCCTCGCATTGATCTCCCTTCCCGCTGCTTAAGATGCTGCCGCACCTCGCGAAACGCGATGCGGTACGGCTGAACCCAACACTTTGAGGATCCGAAGCTTTACAGGCCCGGCAGCACCCTTGCGGGTGCCGCCATTTCGTCCTGCTCGCCCCGCGTGCGCTCCCGCCGCGCGGGGCGCTTTTTTTTGCAAGCCGCGGCAAGGTTTGCGCGGCCCGGGCAAGGGCATCATTTTGCGCGCGCGGTCTCGGCAACAAGCGCATCGATCAGCGCCGCCATGGACGCGCGCTTGAGCGACGACTGCCTGACCAGCACGCCGATCTCGCGGAAGATGGGTTCACCGGGCAACGGTATCTCCACGACGTTACGCGCCGCCCGCAGCGGCACCAGCGCGGACGGAATGATCGCGCAGCCCAGCCCCTCATCGACCATGTGCAGGATCACGGCGGGCTCGTCCAGCTCCATGCCCTCTTCCACCCACAGCCGGTGCCGGCGCAGATAGCGGTCCACCAGTTGCCCGCCCATGGAATGCCGGTTGTAGCGGATGAACGGCATGGCCGCCAACACCGCTTTCAGGTCGCGCGGCGAGCCCGCCGGCGCAATGCCGACAAAGCGCTCGCGCATCAGCGGCACCCATTTGAGTTCCTGCGGAATGCCGAGCCTCGGCTTGATGAGTACCGCCACGTCGAGCTCGCGGGCATCGACCTGGGTCAGCAGCTGGGTGGACATGCCGGGGACGATGTTGACGTGCGTCTTGGGAAATCCGGCGCGAAAGCGCTTCATGGCTCCAGGCAGCAGCGTGGCCTGCACGGTGGAGACGGCGCCAAGATCCAGCGGCGTGGTGTCGGAGGCGGAATGCGCGCGGCCCTTCATGGACTCGTATAGCTCGACAAAGCGCATGGCTTCGGGCAGCAACTTGCGGCCCTCCTCGCTCAGCGCGACCGATTTGCCGGCCCGGTCGAACAACGTGCAACCAAGGTCTTCCTCCAGCCGGCGTATCTGGGTGCTCACCGCTGACTGGGTGAGGGCAAGGCGCGCGCCGGCGGCGGAAAAGGACGAGGTCTCCGCCGCCACAAGGAAGGTGCGGAAGTAACGGATCATGCGGTGATCGCCGGGAACATGGCGTGATTCATATCGAAATTTTTGATGCCGAGCACAGAAATCATTCGTTTCATATTACGACTTCTGCTGATTACAATCAAACGCAGCAGCACACCCACAACTCCACGCACAAGAGCCCCTTTGATGAGCGCAACCCCTTTGTTCCACCTGGCCTTTCCCGTCAATGACCTGGAAGAAGCGCGCCGCTTCTACGGCGAGCTCCTCGGCTGCCCTGAAGGCCGCAGCTCCAACGCCTGGATCGATTTCAATTTCTATGGCCACCAGGTCGTCGCCCACCTCGCGCCGGAAGAATGCGGCCACCGCGCCACCAGCGCCGTCGACGGCGACGAGGTGCCCGTCCGTCACTTTGGCGCAATCCTGTCCATGGATGCCTGGGAAGCGTTGGCCGAAAAGCTGCGCGCTGCCGATACGAAGTTCGTGATCGAGCCGCATGTGCGCTTCAAGGGGCAGGTCGGCGAGCAGGCGACCATGTTCTTCCTCGATCCGTCGGGCAACGCACTGGAGTTCAAGGCCTTTGGCGACATCAGCCAGGTGTTCGCGAAGTAATCCCTCCCCCGCTTTCGTCACAGACGGACCCAGACATGACCGAATTCGTTATCCAGCCCGCCGAACAGGCGAGCGTCGCCGTGGCCGGCAGCAGCGCCCGCTTTCCCATCCGCCGCGTGTTCTGCGTGGGCCGCAACTACGCCGCGCACGCCCGCGAGATGGGCAATGACCCGGACCGCGAACCGCCGTTCTTCTTCACCAAGCCAGCCGACGCCGTCGTGGCCGCCGAAGGCACGGTGGCGTATCCGCCGCTCACGGAAAACCTGCACCACGAGGTCGAACTGGTGGTGGCGATCGGCAAGGGCGGAGCGGACATCCAGCCAGAGCAGGCACTCGACCTGGTCTGGGGCTATGGCGTAGGCGTGGACCTGACCCGCCGCGACCTGCAGGACACCGCCAAGAAGATGAGCCGTCCGTGGGACTGGTCCAAGGGCTTCGATGCCTCCGGCCCGTGCGGCCCGCTGCACCCCGTGGCCAGCATCGGCCATCCCAGCGAAGGCCACGTGTGGCTCAAGGTCAACGGCGAGACGCGCCAGGAAGGCGACCTGAATGAGCTGATCTGGCCCGTGGCCGATGTCATTGCCTATGTTTCGCAGAGCGTGACCCTGGCGCCGGGCGACCTGATCTTCACGGGCACGCCGGCCGGCGTCGGCGCGCTGCAGCCCGGCGACGAAGTGACTGCCGGCGTGGCGGGTGTTGGCGAGATCGCTTTCCGCGTGGGCAAGCGTTAAGACGTATTTAATTAGTCAGACATCCTATGACGTGGCTCACCGCGAGCCATGTCATGGCCTCAGCGCGATTCCCGCCTGCCTTGGACCTCTCCGAGCGCGCTATCTCTTCCCAAACTTTCCCCAAACCGGCCTTAACCTTGCCACTTCGCTTGACGACGCGCATGCGAGGGTTATACTTGCCCCATGTTGTACGATAACCTATAAGTTAAGCCACAGGAGACACAATGCGCGAGAACCGGATCCGGAAAATGTGGGCGAACGGGCAAGCCGTCGTCAACGGCTGGCTGTCCATCCCCAGCAGCTTTGCCGCGGAGACCATGGCCCACCAGGGCTGGGACTCCCTCACCGTGGACCTGCAGCACGGCGCGCTGGACTACCGCGATGCCCTCAGCCTGTTCACGGCGATTTCCACCACCGACACCATGCCGGTGGCGCGCGTGCCCTGGAACGAGCCGGGCATCCTGATGAAGGTGCTCGACGCTGGCGCGTACGGTGTGATCTGCCCGATGATCAACACACGCGAAGACGCGCAACGCCTGGTCGCCGCCACCCACTACCCGCCGATGGGCACGCGCAGCTTCGGGCCGATCCGCGGCATGCTGTATGGCGGCCCCGACTATCCCGAGCGCGCCAACGAAACCATCGTTGTCTTCGCGATGATCGAGACCAAGCAGGGGCTGGATAACCTGGACGACATCCTGTCGGTCGAAGGGCTCGATGCGGTTTATATCGGCCCGTCCGACTTGTCGCTCGCGCTCGGTTGCCGCCCGACCTTCGACGATGTCGACCCGCCCGTCGCGGAGGCGATCGCGCACGTGGTGGCCCGCGCCAAGGCGCACGGCGTGGTCGCCGGCATCCACAACGGCGCACCGGAAGCGGCATTGCGCCGGATCGAGCAAGGCTTCCAGTTCGTCACCGTTGGGTCCGATGCGCGCCTGATGGCGGCCGGCGCCCGGCAAGTGGTGACGCAGATGCGGGACGGGCAGGCATCAGGCGGCGAAACATCGGGATACTGAGGCGGATCCCGGAAATTCAGGACAAGAGATTTGAGGCACCGGCATCGCGGTGTCCGCTGCGCAGGCATCCGGCGGCGCGGGCGATGCCATTGAGATCGACTAACGGAGAATGAAAGTGAAGCTTGGATTTATTGGCCTTGGCATCATGGGCACCCCGATGGCCGCCAACCTCATCAAAGGCGGGCACGAAGTCAGCCTGTCCAGCCGCAGCGGCGTGCCGCAATCCCTGCTGGACAGCGGCGGCGTGGCCTGCAACTCCGGCAAGGAAGTGGCCGAACGCGCGGACGTGATCTTCCTGATGGTGCCGGACACGCCCCATGTGGAAACCGCGCTGTTCCATGACGGCGGCATTGCCGCGGGGCTGAGCGCCGGCAAGATCGTGGTCGACATGAGCTCGATCTCGCCCATTGCCACCAAGGGCTTCGCCGAGCGCGTGAACGCGCTCGGCGGCC
>NZ_BAAILO010000647.1:5160-10858 GCF_054589115.1 Cupriavidus sp. 8B
GCGGCCCGGAAGCAACGTTCGAGACCGTCCGCCCGCTGTTCGAGCTGATGGGCAAGAACATCACGCTGGTGGGTGACAACGGCGCGGGGCAGACCGCCAAGGTGGCCAACCAGATCATCGTGGCACTGAACATCGAGGCGGTTGCCGAGGCCCTGCTGTTCGCCTCCAAGGCCGGCGCGGATCCGGCGCGCGTGCGCCAGGCGCTGATGGGCGGCTTTGCCTCGTCCAAGGTGCTGGAAGTGCATGGCGAGCGCATGATCAAGCGGACGTTCGATCCGGGCTTTCGCATCGGGCTGCACCAGAAGGACCTGAACCTCGCGCTGTCGAACGCGCGCGAGATGGGCGTGTCGTTGCCGAACACGGCCACCTGCCAGGAGTTGTTCAATGCCTGCGCAAGCCATGGCGGCTCGGATTGGGATCACTCCGCACTGGTCCGCGCGCTTGAGCTGATGGCCAATCATGAAGTAGCCTCGAAGAAAGACTGAGGGCCCACCTCACCAGCCGTCTTTGCTTGTCAGGGCGGCGCCAGCAGCGGCCCTGCCAGCCCCCTTCCCCCGGTACGGCCCTTGCCCTTGGGCGAGCGCCGTCTGCCTCGCCCAGCCTTATGCCAAGCCTTGCCAATCCCCTCATAGTCATTGCCCCCGATTCGTTCAAGGGCTCCCTTGCCGCCGACCAGGTCGCCACCGCCATCGCCACCGGGATCCAGCGCGCGCTGCCCGGGGCGACGATCCGGCAACGCCCGATGGCGGACGGCGGCGAAGGCACCATCGACGCCATGCTGGCCGCCGGCGGCCAGCGCGTCGGCATCCAGGTGCGCGGCGCGGACAGCACGACGCGCACCGCCACGGTAGCGCTGCTCGCAGGCGACCGCGCCGTGATCGAGTCCGCGGAGATCGTCGGCATCACCGATCCGGCGGGCATGGCATGCCCCGTTGCGCAGCGCTCGACGGCCGGCCTCGGCGATGCCATCAAGTCGCTGCTCGACCTGGGCGTGCGCGAGATCTTCGTCGGCCTTGGCGGCAGCAGCACGAACGACGGCGGCGCCGGCCTGCTGCATGGCCTGGGGGTGCGCCTGCTGGATGCGCACGGCCACGACATCCTGCCCACGCCCGCCGCACTGCCGCAGCTGGCGGCAATCGATGCCAGCCAGCTCGACCCGCGGCTGGCATCCACGAAGCTGGTGGCAATGTGCGACGTCACCAACCCGCTGACCGGCCCGCAGGGCGCCACTGCCGTGTTCGGCCCGCAAAAAGGCGTGCAAGCGCAGGATGTGGATGCCATCGATGCCGCGCTCGCCGGCTACGCCAGCCTGCTGGAGCCGGCGCTCGGGCGCCACGCCATGGACGCGGCGGGCGCGGGAGCGGCCGGCGGCCTGGGCTACGCCTTGCTGATGCTTGGCGCGCAGATGCGCCCTGGCGCCGACATCGTGGCGGACTGCGTAGACCTCGATGGCGCGCTCGCGGGCGCCGACTGGCTGATCACCGGCGAGGGGCGCAGCGATATGCAGACGCTAAGCGGCAAGGCACCGTTGATCGCCTGCCAGCGCGCCCATGCCTGCGGCGTGCCCGCCACACTACTTTCCGGTGCCATCGACCCCGCCGCGCTGCCGGCCCTCGGGACACATTTCACGGGTTGCTTTTCCCTGGCGCCCGGCCCGATCACCGTCGAGCAGGCCATGGCCAACGCGAGTGCTTTGCTAGCGGATGCGGCGGAGCAGATGGCAAGGCTGCGCTTCGCCAGCACGCACCCGCTCGAACATGGACGCCCTCGCCAGGCGGGCGACGCCTTGCACTAAGAGCAACGGCAAACCTGCCTGCAAATCCAGAAATTTCCTAAAGGTGAGCGGCCGCAGAAGCAGTATGCTTTTGCGAGTCCGCCACTCTCGCGTTGAAGCAGGCGGCCTGGTCTTGCCTCCCATTGCCTCACCCTCCTGAAGGAGCTTGCATGCATCCCAGCGCCCGAGCCGGCCCCAGTTCGACCGCCCACAGCGACAGTCCCACCGCCCCCCTCCTCGCCATCAGCAAGCAAGGCGATCTCATCGCCGAGCTGATCGGCATGACACGTCCCGCCAATGCCGAGGAACAGCCCCGCATATCCGAACTGATCGACCAGATCGAAACGCAGGATCGCGGCCTGCGCGAACGCATGACCAACAGTTGCGCGGAGTTGCAAAGCGTCAGCGCCGGGATGGATAGCCTGCTGCAACTAGCGGAACTGCAGAGCGAGAAGACGGAGGAGGCTTACGGCTTGTATTGCTTGCTCAAGTTGCTGAAGCTGCAGCTGGATGATGCCGTGGAAGACGTGGCTCGACTGGTCTGAGACGCCGGCAGCCGGGCCAGAACCGCGACTGCCGCTCCACAGGGCCGTGGCCTCCAGGTCGAAGACATCGCAAGCCGTGACGCTATGCCAGCGGTTATGCGAATCGGATTTGATTTAAATAGAATTCTTTAAAAAATCCTGATAGAACGCATTCTCAAGTAAGCCTTTTAGCGCCGCATTCCACATTCATGTGGAGGAGCCCACCCCCGCTGTGGAGCCGCAAGCCCCGTTGTTCTTGTCCAGGCTGACGGTGGAATCCTACACCCGGACCATCTACAAGAAGCTCGCCATCAACTCGCGCACGCAGGCGCTGTCCGCAGCGCGCTCGCAACGGCATGCTGCCGTAGCGGGACGCGCATCGGCGGCGGCACGGCCCGCGCCGACAGCCGCTACGTGCTACCCGCCGGGCCAGCTCGCTGGCTGGCTTACGCCGTGGTGTCGACCATCGAGCCCGAGGTGCTGCCGCCCTGCGCCTGCAATGCCTGCGCGAGCGCACCGGTCGCGGTTTGCAGCGACGCCGACGTGCTGGCGATCTCCGATTGCGCCGCGGCCATGGCAGCCACCTTCGCTTCGTCGCTCATCCTGCTGGCCTGCACGGACTGGAGCTAGCGCTGCTCCTGCGCCAACTGCTTTTGCAGCGCGGCGATCTGCTTCTTCAGTTCCTTGACGGTATCGGATTCGGTACTTCTGCTACTGCTACTGCTGCTTCCACCGCCACCAGCCTTGCCCGCGCCGGCGCCAGCCGCCGGGCCACCGACGGGCGCGGTTGAGGCCGTGCTGCCGGCCTGGGTATCCGCGGCCCCGGCCGACGAGGCCTTGACCGGGGTGGTGGAGCCGGGAAGCGTCACTTGCGGCGTGACTGCGCTGATGCCCGACATGTTGGGGTTATCCGTTGAGTTTGGGATAACCTGATCATCGGCGCCGGGGCGGAGAACTTTAGGGGTTTTGGATGGGGCTTGCTGGTCGCTTGCTGCCCGCCGTCAACGATCGACGATCGTGCCCAGGTTTTGGCGCACGCGCTGGAGCAGGCCGATCAGTTGTTCGCGCTCCGGCTCGCTGAGGCCGGCCAGCGCCTCCGCCGCTACCTCGTCGCCGACCCGCCGGGCCTTGTCCAGTGCCTTTTCCGCCTTGGGCGTCATGCGCACCAGGCGCTCGCGGCGGTCTTCCGGGTTGGGCACGCGTTCGATCCAGCCGCCCTCTTCCATCCGGTCGAGCAGGCGTCCCGCCGAAATCGGCGCGACTTCCAGCAGTTCGGCCAGCCGCACCTGGTTGACTTCACCGTAGTGCGACAGGTAGGCGAGTGCGCGGCATTGCGCCCGGGTGAGATCGAGGGACGACTTGGCCAGTTCATCGAAGCGCTTGCCGTTGAGGCGGCCAACGTCCGAGACCAGGAAGCCAAAGCGTTTTTCCAGTTTCGTTTCCATGGCGCGATTGTACAAAGATCTCCTTCGGGCAAGCCGGCGCGCCGGCAAGAAGCAGCTTGCCACGCGTTGGCGTGGCCCTATAATAAGCATGCTTATCATCTAGCCACAACTCTCCAGCAGGTTGTCTTATCCATGTCTTCCGAAGCGGTAGCCGGGCGCGTAGAAATGCCGCTCAACCGTCCCATGATCACCATCGCGATCATGGCCGCGACCCTGATCCAGACGCTCGACAGCACCATCGCCAATGTGGCGCTGCCGCACATGCAAGGCAGCCTGTCGGCGTCGCAGGACGAGATCACCTGGGTGCTGACCTCGTACATCGTCGCTGCCGCGATCGCCACGCCGCTCACCGGCTGGCTGTCCGACCGGCTCAGCGTCAAGCGCCTGCTGGCCATCTCGATCACCGGCTTTACCATTGCCTCCGCGTTCTGCGGGATGTCGGACACCCTGGCGCAGATCGTGGCGTCGCGGCTGCTGCAGGGCATTTTCGGGGCGTCGCTGGTGCCGCTGTCGCAATCCATCCTGCTGGATATCAACCCCCGCGAGAAGCAGGGGCAGGCAATGGCGGTGTGGGGCATGGGCGTGATGGTGGGGCCCATCCTGGGCCCGACGCTGGGCGGCTGGTTGACCGACAGCTACAACTGGCGATGGGTGTTTTTCATCAACGTGCCGATTGGCGCATTCGCGTTGTTCGGCGTGATGTCCTTCCTGCCCAACCGGGCGCCTGCGCGGGCCGTGAAGTTCGATGCGTTTGGCTTCATCACGCTTGGCCTGGCCATCGGCGCGCTCCAGGCCATGCTCGACCGCGGCGAACAGCTCGACTGGTTCGGCTCGCTGGAGATCCGCATCGAGGCCATCCTGGCGGGGGTCAGCTTCCTGTACTTCCTGGCGCACACCGCCACGGCCGGGCCCAAGTCATTCTTCCGGTACCAGTTGCTCAAGGACCGCAACTTTGCCACCGGCGCCTGCTTTATCTTCGTGATCGGCGCGGTCATGTACGCCACCCGCGCCTTGCTGCCGCCGATGCTGCAGAACCTGATGGGCTATCCCGTGGCCACAACCGGGCTGGTCACCGCGCCAAGCGGCGCCGGCACCATGCTCTCCATGCTGCTGGCCGGGCGCCTGCTCAAGCGGATCGATGCCCGCGTGCTGCTGTTTGCAGGCTTCCTGATTTCCGCTTTCGCGCTGTGGCAGATGATGCAGTACACCGTGGTGCTGTCGGTGTCCGATATCGTCTGGCCCGGCATCATCCAGGGCTTTGGCCTGGGGCTGGTGTTCGTGCCGCTGAGTGCGCTGACATTCTCCACGCTCGCGCCGGAGCTGCGCGCGGACGGCACGGCCACCTACAGCCTGATGCGCAATATCGGCAGCAGCATCGGCATCTCCGTGATCCAGACCTTGATGACGCGCAACACGCAGGTGGCCCACGCCGACCTGGCGGCCCATGTGAGCGTGTACAACCCGGCCCTGCAATCGCTGCTGGCAAGCGGCTCGCGCTATGACCTGGCCATGCTCAACCAGTCGATCAACCAGCAGGCCGCGATGATCGCCTACCTCAACGATTTCAAGGTCATGTTCCTTGCCACGCTGCTGGTGGTACCGCTCATCCTGCTGATCAAGCCCACGCGCCACGTCGACGACGATGCCGTCGCGCACGCGGCCATGGACTGACGCGCCTGACCGACGCGTCTTTAACTGGCGGCCCCGGCGATTCGCTGCCGGGTATCGAGGTATTGGGCCACGGCACGCTGGAATACCGGCAGCTTGCCGGTGAAAAAATGGTTTGCGCCGGGCACCACCACGACCGGCAGCTCCTGCGGGCGCGCCCAGTCGAACACCGCTTGCAGCGGCACATTGGCGTCGTTCTCGCCGTGGATGACAAAGGCATCGGCCGGCACCGTGGGCGTGTCGTACGAGCGCCCGCCGGCCGCCGGCCC
This sequence comes from Cupriavidus sp. 8B, assembly GCF_054589115.1. Classification (NCBI taxonomy): domain Bacteria; kingdom Pseudomonadati; phylum Pseudomonadota; class Betaproteobacteria; order Burkholderiales; family Burkholderiaceae; genus Cupriavidus; species Cupriavidus sp. 8B. Next base: position 10,841 of record NZ_BAAILO010000647.1, read on the forward strand.
GGCCGGCATGCCGGCCAG
>NZ_BAAILO010000647.1:10989-37161 GCF_054589115.1 Cupriavidus sp. 8B
CACATACGCGCCGAACGAGAATCCCGCCAGCGCCAGCGGCAGGCCCGGGTGCGCCTCTTTGATCTGCCGGACCACGGCAAGCAAGTCGTCCGTCTCGCCCTCTCCCGCATCGTGGCTGCCTTGCGTGCCGCCCACGCCCCGGAAATTCGGCCGCACGGCAAGGAAGCCGCGTGCCTGGAAGATCCTGGCCAGCGCCACCGGGATCTTGTGCTCCGCGCTGCCGCCCAGCAGCGGATGCGGGTGCGCCACGACGGCGATCGCGCGGATCGGGCCTTGGGGCGCATCCGTCAGGGCTTCGATGCTGCCGGCGGCGCCATCGAACCAGATGCGATTGCCTGAGGGAGAAAGCGAGGACATAAGTGGTCGGGGATAAGGCGTAGGCGAAAAAAACGAGGCCGGTCAGCTTTGCGGGCAAGGCTGCGGCTTTGAAGCGGCATTGTAATGCCGGAGACGGTCGGAGCCGGCCGGTGCCTATACTCGTTGCATCACTTCCATGGCCTTGCGGCACCGATCAGGAGTAGGACAACCCATGACCGCCCCTCAAGCCGATCCCGCTCCCGCCGTCCCGCCGCCGCCCGCCCCCAAGGCGGCAAGCGCGCCACCCCAGGTCGTGCCGGCCGGCTACCGGCAAGGCATCATCACCGCCATCACGGTCTTGCTGGGCTTTTCGCTGGCGTTCTGGCGCTTCTGGGGCTTCGAGAGCCCCGGCCGCTGGAGCATCCAGGCGTTGTTCGCCGCCACCTCGCTGGTGGCGGCCGTGTGCCTGCAGATCATCGCCCTGTTCCGCTCGCTGCGGGTCGAGGACGACCAGGTGCCCGAGTACCGCAAGACGGTGCGCTGGTTCATCGCCTCGGCCATCGCGCTGCTGATCGGGTTGTTCGGCGCCATGCTGGATGCGGCCCTGGCAGGATAAGCGCCCCGGGGGGACGCCCTGCAGCCTGCGCCGCTGCCAAGTAGAATGCACTCCGCCATTCAAACAACAGGAGACAGCGCCAATGCAGATTCCCGCTACGTTGGAGTGCCTTTGCGGCCAGGTGCGGCTGCGCATTGCCGGGGAACCGGTGGCAAGAGCCAATTGCCATTGCCAGGCCTGCCGGGATTTCTATGCCACGCCGATATTCGCCGCCACGGCCTGGGAGCCGGCCAACGTGGTGGTGGCGCGCGGCGCGCAACACCTGGCCACCTATCACCATGCGACCCGGCAGCTCCAGCGCCAGTTTTGCCCGCAGTGCGGCGAGACGCTCTTTGGCATCAACCGGCTGGGCATGTCGGTGATCCCGAACAACCTCTTCGCGCGGGCCTGCGGCGGCGTGCTGCCGGACGCGCTGCGGCCGGCCATGCACCTGTTCTACCGCCATCGCGTGGTGGAAGTCGACGACGCGCTGCCCAAGTACCTCGACGGCTGGGATGGCCCGGTGCACAAGGCCGGGTTCTGAGCCAGGGGCCGGAGGCCGCCCTCAGAAGCTCCAGGTGACGCCCACGCGCAGCGTACGCGGCTCGGCAGGGTGGCGATGGTGGTCGTTGATGCCGGCAGCCGCAGCGCTGGCGTCGACCGGCGAAGTCTCTCCCTTGAGCAGGGAGGCATAGTAGTAGTCGATGTCGTTGGCCCGCTTGCCCAGCACGTTGAGCACTTCCGCAAAAATCCGCACGTTCTTGCGCACGCGATAGCCCAGCTTGAAGTTGACCAGGAACGACGAGGCGGAACGCACGCTGTTGTCCTCGACCAGCGGGCGCGGGCCAAAATAACGCATGCGCGCGCCGACCGACCAGCGGCCGCGGTTGGCGGACAAGCCCATCGATGCGGTGGTCTGGATGGATTCCGGAATGTAGTCGCCAATGCTCTCGTGATCGCGGAACCGCGCGCGGGAAAACGCGGCGTCCGCATCCACAATGATGCCCTCCACCGGCACGTAGTACGCCGCGAGCTCGATGCCCGTGCGCCGGCTCGGCCGGCTGGGCTCGGTGGTGCCGGTGTCGCCCGAGAACACCAGCTCGGAGCCGATATCGAGGCGCCACAGCGATGCCGACAACTGCAAGCCGGGCAACACCTCGCTCGTGCGTACACCCAGCTCATAGCCCGTGGCGGGCACCAGCACGCTGACCTTCCGCGCAGGATCTCCCATGGCGGGATCAACCGTGGTGGTGGCGCCGCGTACATCGTTGCTGTGGTATCCGCGACCCCAGTTGAAGAACACATCGGTCCTGGCCGTGGGCGAGAGCACCAGGCTCAGCTTGGGGCTGACGATGTGGTCGCTGCTATTGCCGGAATTGGCGGGATTATCGCTGGCAACGCCGTACAGGAACTGGTCGGCGCGCAAGCCCGCCACGGTGCGCAGCCAGGGCAGCCACTGCACGGTATTGCGCGCGTACAGCGCCGCGCTGGTTTCGTTGACGCGGTCGCCGCGAATCTGCTGGTAAGCCTGCCGCGCCTCAGTGTTGTTGAGCGTGATGGGATCGAGCCGGTCATAGCGCAGCTGCGCGCCGACCTCGGTCTCGGCGTCGCGCCCGGCCAGCTTGCCGAACCAGGTGCGCGATGCATTGGCACCCGTGGTTACCCGGTTCTCGAACTGCTCGAACTGGTCGCCGCGCTCGGAGTTGTTCAGCGCATAGGTAAAGTTGGAGAATAATTGCAAGCGGCTTTTGACCACGTAGGCGTTGGCCTTGAGGTGGCCGTCCTGCAACGGGCGCAGCCAGTCGGCGGACAGGCTGTAGCGCGACGAGGCGCCACCGTCGGTGGGATCGATATAGCCAAAGCGCGAAATCAGCCCTTGGTCGATGGCGCGCTGCGGCACCTGGTCCGTCGCGTTCCAGGCGTTCTTGTAGGCCATCGCCGTGATGCCCAGGCGCTCGCCGCCGCCCAGCGGCAAGGTGTAGCGCAGCACCCCGTTGAGCTTGTGCACGCCTTCCGGCAGCACCCACGGGCCGTTCTCGCCAAGCCATTCGAAGCCATAGAGCAGCGTGCCCGGTCCGGCCTGGAACGAGTCGGCCAGCAGCGCGCGCCGATAGCTGTGCTGGCCAAGCTCCACCTGCGCGATGCCTTGCGGCAGGCTGGAGACATAATCCATCCGAACCGCGCCAGCGGCCGAGAAGTCGCCCTCTTCCGCGAAGAACGTGCCCTTCTTGTAGGCAATGCCGTTGACCAGTTCGGGGATGACGAAATTGAGGTCGGTGTAGCCCTGGCCATGGGCATGGGTCCGCATGTTGACGGGCATGCCTGCTATGGTGGTGGCCAGGTCGGTGCCGTGGTCGAGGTTGAAGCCGCGCAGGAAGTACTGGTTGGCCTTGCCGTCGCCGCTGTGCTGCGTGACGATCAGCCCGGGCACCGTCTCGAGCAATTCGCCAGGACGCAGCAATGGCCGGTTCTCCAGTTGCTCGCGCGTGACATAGCCCTGGCTGGCGGCCTCGCCCGTGGCGACGGCTTCCTCCTTGGAGCCGCGGACGGTGACGGCCTGCAGCTGTGCATCACCCTGCTGCAGGCCGCCGGCGATGGCAGGGTGGATGACGACGAGGCTGGCATGGGCGAGCAGGGTGGCAAAAACGGACGCGCGCATTTTTTATTATATGAAAACGTATGAAGTTTTTAGCAAACTTCATACCTGCACGCGTGCACCGTGCCAGTGCAGAAATCCCTATGCGTTTTCAGTCGTGCGAATGCGAATGCGCGTGGCTGGGGTCAGCTTCGACCATCACGATATTGAGCTTGCCCTGGCGCACGCCGCGCTCGCTGCTGATGGCATCCGCCAGTTGCCTGACCGCGCTGGCCGGGCCTTTGAGGATCACCGTCTCGATGCAGTTGTCAGCGTCCAGGTGCGCGTGCATGGACGAGATCGTCAGGTCGTGATGGGCATGCTGGATGCGGGTCAGCCGCTCGGCAAGCTCGCGCTCGTGGTGGTTGTAGACGTAGGACAGGTTGGCCACGCACGGGCCGTCGGCATCGCAGGCCTCGCGCCAGCGGTCCAGGTGGCTGCGCAGGATGTCGCGCACCGCTTCGGAGCGGTTGTCATAGCCACGCTCGGAAATCAGCCGGTCGAATTCGGCGGCGAGCTGGTTGTCGAGCGAAATTGTGAAGCGTTCCATGGTGTGGGGAAGAGTGCCGGACGGAGTGCCTGGCTGGCGCGATCCACAATATACCTCGGCCGCGGCCTAGTCCTGTTGCCGGCCTGTCCGGTGCCGCGCAGGCATCGTCATGGCGGCTACGCCCGCGACGACACACGCCAGGCCGGCCCACGCTCCCGCAGTCAGCGATTCCCCAAGAAACACGATGCCGATGGCAACCCCGATCGGCACGCGCAGATAGGCTTGCGCCGTGGTGCCCACCGGCCCCAGCGTGCGTACCAGGCGGAAGTAGATGACAAAGGCCAGCGCGGTCGAGAACACGGAAAGTGCCAGCAGCGCGCCAAGCGATGACAGGGACGGATGCAGCGTCCAGGGCCGGTCGATGGCCAGGCTTGCCGGCACCAGTATCGCCGCCCCGACGATCATCGAGCCCGCGGCGGGCGCGGCGGCGGGCAGGTCCTTGAAGGAGCGGCCATACATTGCCGCGCCGGCATAGCAGACGGTAGCGGCAACGATCGCAAGCTGCGGCACCAGCTGCTGCCCAAGCCCGCCCAGCACGCTGGTGCCGACGATCAGGCAGATGCCCGCGAGCCCCGCCACCACGCCGGACAGCTTGCGCGCCGTGATGCGCTCATGGCGCGTGACCAGCCACGTGCCCAGTACGGCAATCACCGGCGACGCGGCGTTCAGGATCGTCGCCAGCCCCGCTGGCACCGACTGCTCGGCCCACGCGATGAGCGTGAACGGCACCACGCTGTTGAGCATGGCCTGTACCGCAAAGCGGCGCCAGACTGCCGCGCCGCGCGGGATCGGCAGGCCTCTTGCCGCCATCCACGCCACCAGCAACGCACCGGCGATCAACGTCCTGGCCGCAATCAGCGTGACCGGGGGAATCGTGGCCACGCCAAGCCGGATGAATGTGTAAGACGCGCCCCAGAGGGTGGACAAGGCCAGCAGCAGGGCCAGGTCCAGCGCGGGGCCGCTGGCGGCTTGGGCGCGGTTTGCGCGTGCATCCGCGCTGGGTGAGGCTGGCATGGCGTTCTCTCCGATGGGCATCGTCGCCATTGTGGGCGCGCGATGCGGGAGAACGTTTCAGCTTGTGACGAAGCATGGATTGCAGGCCGCGCCAGCGCACATCAAGGCGCCCGGCTGGAATCCCCTCCCAGCGGATCCAGCGTGATCTGCACCTGCCGCAGGATGCCCTGCTTGTCGAAGTAGCAATTGAACAGAGAGGACAGGTTGCCGTCCTGGCGGAAGCGATAGGACCAGACATCGCGCTGCATCAGCGGGTAGTACTGCACCGGCTCAAGCGGCTTGCCAAAATGCTCCTCCACGTCGCGCTTGGTCCAGCTATCGACCTTGGCCTGGTAGATCTCGGCAGTGACCAGCATCTGCCGGAAGTTCGTGAGTTTTCCGCTGGCATCGAAATCGGCCGCGTAGGCCTCGTAGCCCAGCGGTTGCTTGGAGTAGATCCAGCGCGCGGAGCCGTCGGCCAGCCGGTAGACACCGGTGGGCTCGCCGAAGGTCGCGCGCACCGCGCTTTCCGGGGAGCCGATCAGTTTTTGGCCTTCCTGCACCGGCTGCAGGATGGCGCAGGCAGGCAGCATCAACAGCGCAGCCGCGCAGATCAACCAGCCGCCCACGTATTGCGATGGTGTTTTCATAGCATCCAGAGTGGAAACCGCCATGCCTGGCATGGCGTCCAAGACTGGAATATATAGTATCCGCCGGCACCATGCCGTGGAGCGACAATACGGCATTGCCACGCCTTTCCGCCTTGCCCATGGCCATCCGAACCGCCGCCCCCGCCCTGGCCGCCGCCCTGCTGTTTGGGGCAAGTACGCCACTTGCAAAGGCCCTGGCCGGGTCGATCCCGCCGTTGCTGCTGGCCGGCCTGCTTTACCTGGGCAGCGGGCTGGGGCTTGGCATCCTGCTGGCGCTGCGGCGCAGCATGACCGGCGCCGCCGCAAGCCCGCTCACCGTGCCGCGCCACGAGACGCCATGGCTGCTGGGCGCCATCCTGGCCGGCGGCGTGGCGGGGCCGGCCCTGCTGATGACCGGCCTGGCCAGCACCAACGCGGCATCGGCCTCCCTGCTGCTGAACGTGGAAGGGGTATTCACCGCGCTGATCGCCTGGCTGGTCTTCAGGGAAAACGCCAGCCGCCACATCGTCCTTGGCATGCTTGCCATCGTGGCGGGCGGCCTGCTGTTGTCCTGGCAGCCGGGCAGCCTGCGGTTGTCCGCCGGCGCCTTGCTGATCGTCGGCGCGTGCCTGTGCTGGGCCATCGACAACAACCTGACGCGCAAGGTGTCAAGCAACGACGCCATGCTGATCGCCTGCATCAAGGGGCTGGTTGCCGGCCTGTGCAACACCGGGCTGGCACTGGCCGGCGGTGACCACCTGCCGGCGCTGCCCGCGCTGGGCGCGGCCATGATCATCGGGTTCCTCGGCTACGGCGTGAGCCTGGCGCTGTTCGTCATCGCACTGCGGCTGCTGGGGACCGCCCGCACCGGCGCGTATTTCTCCGTAGCGCCGCTGTTCGGCGTGGTGATCGCGTTCGGCATGTGGCCGCAGGCTCCGCAGCCGGTGTTCTACGTGGCGGCGGCGCTGATGGCGCTGGGCGTGTGGCTGCACCTGCGCGAGCATCATGAGCACGAGCACAGCCACGAGGCGACCGAGCACAGCCACGCGCATCGCCACGATGCGCACCACCAGCACGAGCACGCCTTCGACTGGGATGGGCAGGAGCCGCACCGGCACTTGCACCGGCACGAGCCGCTGGTGCACAAGCACCCGCACTATCCGGATACGCATCACCGGCACTCGCACTGAGGCGCCGAGGCACCCAGGCACCGAGGCACGGACACGCCGCAGCGGCGCCGGCGGCCCTGCCTATGCCTATGGCGCGATGCCGCCGTCCAGCGTGGCCAGCGCGGCCAGGTAGTCGTAGCGCTCGACTTGCGCCTGCAAGCGCTGGCAGCCATCGGCGGACAGCAGGTGGGCAAAGACGTCCCGGTAGCGGGCAAACGTGTTGTTGGCGGCGCTGTCGCCCTCTTCCAGCTGCTCGCGCAGGATCTTGAGCACGGCCTCCAGCGTGACATCGGGATCCGCAACAGGTCCAAAGGCGTCCGGCGCGCCGGCATCCAACACTGCGGGCCCGGTTGGCAGGTGCGTGCGCAACGTCGCCAGCAATGGCAGGAAGGTGGTGCGCAAGGCGGCCAGCAGCGTGACGGGATCGGGGCGCCCGGGCACGTGAGGAAGCTGCAGGCTCGCCTCCAGCGTGGCCGCCGCGCTCGAGATCGCCATGGCGCCGAGATTGGCGGCCAGGCCCTTGAGCGAGTGCGCGAGCGACAACGCGCCGTCGCGCTCGCCGCGGGCCAGCCGCTCGCCGATCCGGTCCGGCATGTCGGCGTAGCCGCTGGCAAAGCGCTCAAGCAACTGCCGGTAGACTTCCGCGCGGCCGCTGACGCGGCCTAGGCCGCCGGCTACGTCAAGATGCGGGGAACTCGCCAGCGCGCCCACCCAGGCTGGCTGGGACCCGGCTGGCGGGGCCGCGTCGTCGCCGCCCGGCACGGCCAGCCACTGGCGCAGCATGGCGTAGAAGGCCGGCGGGCTGATCGGCTTGGCGATATGGTCGTTCATGCCGGCCGCCAGGCAGCGCGCCCGGTCCTCCGGCAACGCGTTGGCCGTCATCGCCACCACCGGCAGGCTCGCGAACGCCTCTTGCTCGCGGATGTGGCGGGTGGCTTCAAACCCGTCCATCACGGGCATCTGCACGTCCATCAGGACCAGGTCGTAGGCGCCGGCCTGGAGCAGGTTCAGCGCAACGGCGCCGTTCTCGGCCGTATCGGGGTAGATGCCCGCGGCCTGCAGCAAGTGAACCGCGACCTCCCGGTTGATGTCGTTGTCTTCGACCAGCAGCACGCGCGCGCTCGGCAACGCTGGCATGACGTCGAGCGCCGCCGTTTGCGGCTCCGCCGCCTCCGGCGGTGCATCATTGTCCGGGGCCAGCGTGCGCACCGTCGCCTCCAGCAGCAGGGATGCGCTCACCGGCTTGATCAGCGTCGCGTCAAAGCCCGATCGCTCGCCTTCGCGCAAGACTTCCTCGCGGCCATGGGCGGTAATCATGACGCGGCGCGGGCGCGGGTGGCGCAGGCGCATGACGTCGATATGGCGGGCGGTCTCGATGCCGTCGAGGCCGGGCATCTTCCAGTCGATGAACACGGCCTGGTAGGGATCGGCGGCTTCGTCGGCCTGCGCGATCTTTGCCAGCGCGGCCCGGCCTGAGGCGGCCTCGTCCACGCGGAAGCCAAAGTTGCGCAGCATGGCAATGATGACCTGGCGGGCGTAGTCGTGATCGTCCGCCACCAGCAGGCGGCAGCCCGCCAGCTGTGGCGCGACCATGGCGCTGGCAGGCCGCTTCTTGCCCGCCAGCAGGTCCAGCTCGAACCAGAAGTTGCTGCCCTGGCCCGGGGTGCTTTCCACCCCGAGGGTGCCGCCCATCAACGCCACCAGACGGCGGCAGATGGCCAGGCCCAGGCCGCTGCCACCGTAACGCCGGGTCGTGGAAGCGTCGGCCTGCTCGAAACTCTGGAACAGGCGCGAGCTCGTAGCCGCGTCGATGCCGATGCCGGTGTCGCGCACCTCGAAGCGCAAGCGGATGCGGGGCTGGGATTCGCCGGCGCCGTGGCGCTCGACGCGAATGACGATTTCGCCCTGATGGGTGAACTTCACCGCGTTGTTGGCGAAGTTGATCAGGATCTGCCGCAGGCGCAGCGGATCGCCGCGCAGCGAGTCCGGCACGTCCGGGGCGACCTCGACGATCAGCTCGAGGTGCTTGGCAACGGCCCGCTCGGCCACCAGGTCGCTCACCGTGCGCAGCATCCGCTCCAGCGAAAAATCGACTCGTTCGATCTCCAGCTTGCCGGCCTCGATCTTCGACAGGTCGAGGATGTCGTCGATGATCTCGAGCAGATGCTGGCCGGAATGCTGGATCTTTTCCAGGTAGCCGCGCTGCTTGTCATCGAGCCGCGTGCGCAGCGCCAGATGCGCCATGCCGATCACCGCGTTCATCGGGGTGCGGATCTCATGGCTCATATTGGCCAGGAAGCTGGCCTTGGCATGCGCGGCGCTCTCCGCGGCCTGCTTGGCCACGACCAGTTCCGCGTTGGCCTGGGCGAGTTCCCACGTGCGCTCCTCCACGCGGCGCTCCAGCGTCTGGGACAACGAGGTCAGCCGACGGTTGGCCTCGACCTGCTCCGTGATATCGATGCCCACCGCGCCGACCCCCACCACCTCATGGGTAGCCGGGTTTCGCACCGGGAAGCGCGTCACCTGGAGATGGCGCTCGCCATGGGGCGTGCGCATCGCGTAGACGTGCTCCTCGGCCTTGCCCGAGGACATCACGCGCACCTCCATTTCCCGGCGTGCCCCCGCGACATCAGGGTTGGAGCCGAAATCCCAGTCGGACCGGCCCAGGACTTCGCCCTCGCTCGCGCCGAGCAGCGCCTGCATGGCCGGGTTGAGGGCCAGCATGGCGTGATCGCGGTCCTTGAGCGACATGATGGCGGGTGAGTGCTCGAGCATCGCGCGCATCCTTTCCTGGCTTTCCGCCAGCCGCCTGCCCTCGCGCCGCACGATCCACGTGGCGGCGCCGATCAGCAGCAGGATGATGGCCGTCAGTGCCGCCAGCACGTTGCGGGTGAACAGGTACGGGGCGAACGCTTCGTCCATTTCCTGTTCCACGATCAAGCCCATCTCCAGGCCAGCGACCCAGATGCCTGCGCCCGCGGCCCGCTGGCCACGGTAGTCGGCATAGTCGTAGGCGAGCACCGAGGAATGGTCGCGCAACAAGCGCTCGGCAACCAGGGTCAGCGGGCCGCCCGGCTGGGCGCTGCCCCCGTCCTTGCCCCCGTCCTTGCCGGTTTGCCCGGGGACCCGGGCCCATACATTGAGCATGGATGCGGTACCCGGCGCCAGCCGGCCCTTGGCCTCCAGCTCGGGGCCGAAGCGGCTGGGTGACACCAGCCGGCCCTGGGCGTCGATGGCGTAGAGCTCACCGGTGCGGCCGAACTGGCCGGCCGCGATGATGGGCAGCATCACGGCGCCGGGATCCAGCCGCAGGCACAGCACGCCGATGGCGCGTCCCGCGTCCAGCAGCCGGGCGCACACCACCTGGAACGGCAGGTCGACCAGCGTGCCCCACGGGTCGCGGGTTCGTTCCGGGGCCGGATAGGGCGGCGAGGCCGCGCTGCTCTCCTCCAGCGCCCGCCGGGCTGTCCGCGAGGGTTCCGGCAAGAGCTGGCGGCCAGCGCGGCCCGGCAGCTCCGACGCCACGATCTTGAGGTCCGGCGTAGCCAGGACATAACCCAGGTAGCCGTTGCTCTGGAAGACCGGTGTCACCCACCGTTCAAACCTGGCCACCGCCTCGCCATCCGGGGACGGCTGGCCTGGCGCCGAGAGCAGCGGGCGCGCGAACCTAAGCGCCTCCGGCAGGCGCGCTATCCGCTCGACCCGCCGCTGTTGCTCGCCACTCCAGAGCCCCAGCAGCCGCGCGTTCGTCGCCAGCATCGACTCCACGCGCGCGCCCAGGTTGGCCCGGTCGTTCTCGTACACCAGCTGGGTGGCGCCGCCGGCAAGCAGGCAGACGGTCATCACCAGCAGCATGGGATAGGCATAGCGCCGGATACCAGCGCGCGTGGCCGCCCGCCTGCGCCAGGCAGCCAGGAATCCAGAGGCAGATGGGGCCATCATGCTTCTGGCGTGGTGGCGGGATAGCCGTTGGCGGCCAGCAATGCCACCTCGCGCGCATGGTCCGCGGCGGTGTCCGCGTAGCGCTGCGAAATGGCCAGGAACTCAGGCGCGATGGCCAGGAACGCGTCCACCATGTCCGGATCGAAATGGCTGCCGCGCCCTTCGCCGATCATCCGTACCGCCTGCTCGTGCGGAAATGCGGGCTTGTAGACGCGCCGGCTGATCAGCGCATCGTAGACGTCGGCGATCGCCATCAGGCGCGCCGATACGGGAATCGCATCGCCCGACAACCCATCCGGGTAGCCGCTGCCATTCCATTTCTCCTGGTGATAGTGCGCAATCTCGCGGGCGTAGCGCAGGAAGGAGTTGGGGGTGCCGCACTGGGCCTCGGCATGCGCAATGGCATCCCGGCCCAGCGTGGTGTGGGTCTTCATGACCTCGAACTCGTCGGGGGTCAGCTTGCCGGGCTTGAGCAAGATGCGATCGGGGATGCCGACCTTGCCGATGTCATGCAGCGGCGCCGACTTGAACAACAACTCGATGGTTTCGTCGTTGAGCTCCTTGCAAAAGCGCGGATGGTGCCGCAGCGCCTGCGCCAGCCGGCGCACGTAGTGCTGGGTGCGCCGCAGGTGGTTGCCGGTCTCGTTGTCGCGCGTCTCCGCCAGGGAAGCCATGGCCATGATGGTGACGTCCTGGATCATGGAGATTTCCCGCAGCCGCCGCTGCACCTCCTGCTCCAGGTAGGCCGACTTGTCGCGGAGGAAATCCCTGGCGTTCTTGAGGGTGAGATGGGTGGCGATGCGCGCGTGCATCACCAACGGGCTGAGCGGCTTCATGATGTAGTCCACCGCGCCCACCTGGAACCCGCGCGTCTCGTCGTGCTCGCCGGTACGGGACGTCAGGAAGATCACCGGCACGTCCACGGTGGCCGGGTTCGCCTTGAGCTGCCGGCACGCTTCGTAGCCGTCCATGTCCGGCATCATCACGTCAAGCAAGATCAGGCTTGGCGGCGCCGCCGTGGCGATGCGCACCGCCGCACTGCCCGAGGTCGCCACCTTCACCCGATAGCGATCCTGAAGCAACGCGGCCATCATCGCGATGTTTTCTGGAAGATCATCCACCACGAGAATCGTGGGCTGGGCGTCGGAAATATCAGAGCGCATGGGGAGATTCAGGTCGGGATACTTGCCGGGCAGGCAATATGACGGCGTTTCCGGCGCGCTTCGAAAGACATGCCGTCATATTGCTTTGACATAGCGGATTACTCGCACCGGTTCGCTTTTCGCCCGGGCTAGGCCACAGATTGCACGGGACGCAACAACGCTAGGCGCATCCCGGCCCCTGCCTTGCCATAACGGACATCTTGCGTCGCAATTCATCCCCCTCTTGCGGAGGGGATCAAGTATTGGCGCCTACGGCCGTTAACTCCACACCGAAGCCGCACCGAAGCCGACCGGCACGCGCCGGTGTGGGCCTGGAACAAGAAAAAAGCCCACCGAAGTGGGCTTCCCAGGAACCACGGACATCGATCGCATGGCATTGACGCTGACACCCCGCAGTCATTTCAATGTTCGCCGATTACGTCAAAAGACTCGCCCGCATTGCCGGCGGGTCTGGACGACACGCCGCCACAGTGTCCGATCGACAGCGAATCCATGCAGGCTTCGAGGCCCGTCTCTCGCCGGATCGACACAATGCCGCGATTGTCATGGGTTACCGCACAACCGAAAAGAGTACAAATACTCTCCCCCCTACGCAGGGCCAGCCATGGCGCACGCCGAACGCATGGCAGCGATCAAGGCGGGGAAGTCCCGGCCAAGCAGCGCAAGCGCTTGCGCGTGCGTCACGCCGTCCCGCAGGCCATGCTCCAGCGCCGAGCAGGCTTGCGCCAGCGCCGTAGCGCCGAGCATGCCCAGGATGGCCTTCATGCCGTGGGCCAGGAAACCTGCCTTGTCGAGGTCGCCGCGCCCCAGGGCTTCCTGGATCTGCGCTGCCGCATCGGCGCGTTCCGCGCAAATCCGCCGGGCCAGGTTGAGGTAGAGATCGTCGCGATCGAGCAAGCATTTGAGGCCTGCGCCAACGTCGAGGCCCGGAATGGCCCTCATGGCCCTCATGGCCTGCACGGCGCCCTCGATGGCCGGAGCCGATGCCGGCGCGTTCGCCGGTGCATCCGCGCACTCTGGCGAGGCCATGGCCGGCAGCCATGCCTGGATGGTGCGGAACATCTCCTGCGCGTCGATCGGCTTGGAAATATGATCGTTCATCCCGCCTTCCAGGCAGCGGATGCGGTCCGCCGACATCGCGTCGGCAGTCAGCGCCAGCACCGGCAGGGCATGAAGGCCCAGGCTATCGCGAATCGCGCGGGTGGTCTGCACGCCGTCCATGCCCGGCATATGAATGTCCATCAGCACGATATCGAAGTCGCGCGCCTTGAGCGCCGCCAGCGCGCTCGGGCCATCGCCGGCCACCCGCACAGCCATGCCGGCCAGCTCAAGCAGGTCGCGCGCCACCTCCTGGTTGATCGGGTTGTCCTCCACCAGCAAGACCGTGCGCCCGTGCAGCGCCTGCCACTGCGGCCCTGCGAGCCCGTACCGCCCGGCCTGGCGATCCGGCCGCGCCAGAGGCGCATTCGCATGCCCCAGGCCCGGCTCGGATGCGCCATCCGCGGCCGGGATCCCCAGCGACACTTCGAACGAGAAGACGCTCCCGACGCCCGCCCAGCTGCGCGCGCAAATGCTCCCGCCCATCAGCTCCGCCAGCTTCCTGCTGATCACCAGCCCCAGGCCCGTCCCTTCGAAGCGGCGGTTCATCGCGCTGTCCAGTTGCTGGAACGGCGTGAACAGCAGCGGCAACTTATCCGCGGCGATCCCCACGCCCGTGTCTTCGACCTCGAAACGCAGGCCGATACGGCCATCGCGAAGCTGCGTTTCGCCCACCCGCAGGGTGACCTCGCCATGATCCGTGAACTTCAAGGCGTTGCTCAGGAAGTTGATCAGGATCTGCCCGACCCGCAACGGATCTCCGACCAGGCGCGGCGGAATGGCCGGGGATGTGGAGATCGTGATCTTGATGCCTTTTGCCTCCGCCGTTTCCCAGAACAGGCCGGCCACACGGTCGAGCAGTTCGGCGAGGTAGAACTCCCGCGCATCGATCGTGAGCTTTTCCGCCTCGATCTTCGAGAAGTCCAGGATATCGTTGACGACTTCCAGCAGGTGCGCGGCGCACGCATGGATCCGCCCCAGGTAGCGATCCAGCTTTTCCGCGCTGTCCTGGTCCGGGTCCTGGCGCTGGTTCAGCGCCAGATGCGACATGCCGATGATGGCGTTCAGCGGCGTCCTGATCTCATGGCTCATATTGGCCAGGAACTTCGCCTTGATGCGCGCGGCCGACTCGGCCGCCTCGCGGGCGGCCGTGAGCTGGAGCGTGCGCTCCTCGACGCGCGCTTCCAGCGTGTTGGTCAGCGACAGCAAGGCTTGCCGGGTGCGCTCCTGCTCCGTAATCTCGACGACTACCGTGCCGACGCCGGCGATGCCGGCCTCGTGCGGCCCGCGCACCGGAAACTTGACCACACGGAAGATGCGGGCCTCGCCGCCGCGCTGGGCGATCGTATGCACCTGGCTTTGCGGCGCCCCGCCTGCCAGCACCCGCTCGTGCATATCGTGCAGGATCCGGGCAAGGGGGCTGTCGGGGATCGTGTCCCAGTCGCTGACGCCTTGCGCCGCGCCGGGGGCCAAGCCGATGACTTGCTCGTAAGCGCGATTGGCCATGATCAGCGCGCCTCTCTGGTTCCTGTAGGCCAGGCCCGTCGGCACGTTCTCGCGAAAGGCGCTCCAGCGTTCCTCGTTCTCGCTCAGGCCGCGGCGCGTGCGCCACGCAAACGCGGCAAGCGCCAGGATCAGCCCGATCGCGATCGCGGTCAGGCTCACGATCGCCGTCCTGACCAGGAAGTACGATTGATAGGCTTCGTCGACCTGTTGCTCGACGATCAGCCCCATATCCAGCCCGGGCAGCCACCGGCCGGCCCCGATCACCTTGCGCCCGGCATAACCGTCATAGCCTGCATAGCCGTCATCGCCGTCGATGACCGTCACTGCGTCCTTTCTCTCTGCCAGCAGGCGCTGCGCGAGTTTCGTCGGCGCCGCGCCGGCGCCGCCCGGAACGAGCGGCGCGGCGGCGGGCCGTCTGGCCGGCACGGTCGCCCATAGCGCGCCGACGGCGCCCTGCCGCGGCAGATCCTGCGCCGCTCCGGGTCCCGAGAAACGGCTGGGAGAGAGGATGCGTGCCGTGGGATCGATCACGTAAGCTTCTCCCGTGCTGCCGATCCGGCCGGCCTTGAGGATCTTGAACAGCCTCACATAGGGATCGGTACGCAAGCACAGGAAGCCGGCGGTCTGCCCCGCCGCATCGATTCTTGCGCACGCCAGCTGGTAGAGTTTCCCGGCCGCCTGCTCCGTGCCCTCGGTCACGATCGGCCGCGTGGAAATGATGGGCCGCGACGACGCGATGCCAAGCTCGAGCGCCCGCCGCAACGCCCCCCTGGCCGGCTCGGTCAGGTCGGATGTGTGCACGTAGCGCGGGCTGCTGGACGCCAGGATGGTATGGTCCGGCCGGATCAGGCTATAGCCTTCGAAACCGCGGCTCCGGTAGATCGGCAGGATCCACTGGTCGAATTCGCTGAGCAGGTCGGCACGCTCGGGATTGGCCAGGATGCGCTTGGCCAGGTTGATCAGCCCGGGATTCTCCGCGATGGTCCTGACCCGCCCTGCGGAGTCCTCGCCCATCATCCAGCTCAGGTCGGACATCGCCTCGAGCAGGGATTTCAGGCGGCTCTCCGCGCTGCGGTGGAATTGCCTTTCCAGCACCTGCAGCACTTGGTGGCTCAATACCAGGAGCACGATGACCGCGGCGGCCGTCATGATGAGATTGAGCCGGACCTCCCTGCTGCCGGCCCCTCGCAAACTCCGGAAATAGCGCTTGATCATGATGTCCTGCGATGGTCGCGGCCGCCAGGCGCGCGCGGCATGCCTGCCTGGCGCCGGGCAATCGGCGAATCATTGATTGGGGATTTTCCCCACGCCTGCTTTCTATTTAATC
The DNA here is from genome assembly GCF_054589115.1 of Cupriavidus sp. 8B. NCBI lineage: Bacteria > Pseudomonadati > Pseudomonadota > Betaproteobacteria > Burkholderiales > Burkholderiaceae > Cupriavidus > Cupriavidus sp. 8B. The sequence goes on from NZ_BAAILO010000647.1 coordinate 26,894, forward strand.
GAGAAGCAGCGTGGTCAGTTCAATCGCAGATTTGACCTGCAATTTTTCCATCAGGCGCGCCCGATGGTTCTCCACGGTACGGGCGCTGAGGCCCAGCTCCATGGCGATCGCCTTGCTGGTTTTTCCCGTGGTGACGTGCCAGGCAATCTGGCGCTCCTTAGGCGTCAGGAGTGCGAGCCGCGTGTGCTTGTCGGCCGAGGCCAGCCGCTGCTCATGGATCTGGCGGCTGCGCTCCAGCGCACCGCGCACCTTCTGCAACAGTTGCACGCCATCGACGGGCTTCTCGAGAAAATCGAGGGCACCCGCCTTGATCGCCTTGACGACCGAGGCCACCCTGGTGTGCGCGGAAACAAAGATGGTGGGAGGAAGCACCCCCATGCGGGCCAGTTCGTCCTGCACCTCCAGCCCGCACATGCCCGGCATGCGAAGGTCGCAAACCAGGCATTCGACCGGAGCCGGCCGGTACGATTCGACAAACTCGCGGGCAGAAACGAACGTCCTTATCTCGCCGCCAAGACCACGGAGTAGCTCCCGGTAGGTCCAGAGCACAATTTCATCGTCGTCGACTAGATAGATCACGGGTCGATCACCTGCCACTGCCTGCGCCTCCATTGGTTGGCCCGCCTCAACGAAAACGTCGGCCTGCACGCACGTTCACACGATCCGCCAAGCGGTCAAATGACCGCCAGGCAATCCCGACACCCTGCCGGTAGCGTAAGCCATCATTATGGGAAAGTGGAAGGTGGGTAATCCCCAGCGTTACCGGAACGGAGCGAAAGCGAAAAAATAGCTCGATTGAGTTATCCAGAATATGAATGCCATGCTTAAGTCAATGATCCATGGTATCGGCCAAAAATTGGAATCTCCGCTTATGCAGCCGATACATCACGCGCGGCATTATTTATTAAAATTTATTACAAGGCGGCGAGGCTGGCGTCCTATTGTTCTGGCATGGCGACACCGGAGATAACAGGGATGCCGGAGTTGCCGGAGATGCCTGCCCACGATCCGGGCAAGCATCCGCCGTGATCGCGGGTGCGATCAGGTCGCAGCGATGGCGCTGTGAGCCTGCGCTGCCCCCACGCCGCTCGGCGCGTGCCCCCGGCCAGCGCTTGCCGCCCCGGGCAGGCGGAAGAACGCCACCACCTCGTTGAGCTCCTGGCCCTGTTCCTGCAGCGCGCGGGACGCGCTGGCGGCTTGTTCCACCATGGCAGCGTTCTGCTGGGTCACCTGGTCCATCTGCGAGATCGCCTGGTTCACCTGCTCGATGCCGCGGCTTTGTTCCATCGACGCGCTGGCAATGTCTTCCACGATGCTGCTCACGCGCGCGACCGCCTTGGTCACCGAGCTCATGGTCTGCCCGGCTTCACCCGCCAGCGTGGAGCCGTCCTGGATCTGCTGGAGCGAGCCCGCGATCAGCTCCTTGATCTCCTTGGCGGCGCTTGACGAGCGCTGCGCCAGGCTGCGCACCTCGCTGGCCACCACGGCAAAGCCGCGGCCCTGTTCGCCAGCCCTGGCGGCTTCCACCGCGGCGTTGAGCGCAAGGATATTGGTCTGGAAGGCGATCCCTTCGATCATGCCGGTGATGTCGGCAATCTTGGTGGAGCTGGCGCTGATGCCCTGCATCGTATCCACGACGCGGCCAACCGCCGTGCTACCGCTCTGCGCGATGTCGGCGGCCTCCCTGGCCAGTTCGTTGGCTTGCCTGGCGTTCTCGCTGCTCAGGCGTACCGTGGCGGTCAGCTCTTCCATGCTGGCAGCGGTTTCCTCGAGCGATGCCGCCTGTTCTTCCGTGCGCCGGCTCAGGTCCGCATTGCCCGCGGCGATCTCAGCCGATGCCCCGGCAATGCTTGCGCTACTCTGGCGCACGCGGGAAACGATCTCGGTCAGGCGTTCGTTCATGTCGCGCAGGGCTGACAGCAAGCGGCCGGTCTCGTCCCGCGCCACCACGGCAATCCGGCTGCTCAGGTCGCCGCGCGCTACCGTTTGCGCCACGTCCACGGCCGTTTGCATGGGCCGGGTGATGGAGCGCGTGATCAGCAGCCCACCCGCCGCGGCAAGCACCACGGCGGCAATGGACATGACGATCAGCAGGTTGCGCTGCGCGGCGTAGTCCTCCTCCAGCTTGCGCACCGTGTCGACCTGGCGCGCATTGGTGAACTCGGTATAGGCGTCGGTCGCCTTGACCAGCGCCGCCAGCAAGGGGCGGCATTCTTCGTTCATCTTGAGGATGGCCTCGTCGCGCTTGGCGGCGAGCGCGAGGTCGACGATGGCGATGGCCACCGGACCATAGCTCGACTCCACGCGGTCGATCTCGCGCACCAGGTTGCGCGCGGTGTCACTGGCGTCGCTGTTGCCCGACACCATGTCCTTGAGCTTTGCCAGCTGCGCCTGCACGTCTTCATGCGCGCGCAGCGCTGCCGCCTTCTCCACGGCCAGCTCCTCCGGCTTGCTGACAAGAACCAGGTTGCGCGCCGCGACGGCGCGCCGGTCCACGGCGGTCCGCACCAGCGTGGCGACTTCGGCGCGCGCGTTGATGCCGTGCACGTAGCGGGAAAAGCCGTCCGTGGTCTGGCTCAGCGCGCGTAGCGACAAAGCGGAAATGGATAGCGCGATGATGGCTAGCAGGCTAAAGCTCAGCAAGAGCTTGCCCTTGATGGTCAGGCTGTTGAAGTTCACGTTTTAATCCTCTTGTCCCGTTGGGACGTTGGCGCTGCGGAATGGTCCGTGGGTCATGGCTTGAATCGCCAATGCGAACCGTTGCGCTGCAAACCCGTTCCTGCTTTTCGTATTTGTGATGATCTGGGCGATCGTCTTCGCGTCGCGCTCTCTCGTTATGGCCTAAGCAGCACAATTCCAAGTGAATTCAGAACCACACTGCAGAATGGCTAACGGCAAGAGTCGGAAGATATTCCCCCTCCCAGAGAGGGGATAGGTCTAGAGGAATTTAATTAAAGTAATGCAAGAAGCACTTTTAGTTGCACAAGCGTGCATCAAGAGGCCTCACGAGGGGCCTCACGAGGGCATCTGCGGCATCAATGGCTCTGGCGCTTATGTAAATGCCGTATCCAGCACCGGGGCGACACCAACGTCGCGCGAGGGGGTGTGCACAAGAGCGGAAACCATATCCAGGCAAGCCATGGCCTGGCCGATGATGTTGCGCTCCTGATCCAGGTCCCGCGCGGCCTGGACTGCCAGCCTGGCGCTCATGCACAACCGCAAGGCGCTGACCGGGACACCTGCCCTGTGGCCGCTGTCCACGGGCTGGCCAAGCTGGTAGGCCACGGCGGCGGCCGGGTTCGCCGGCGCCTGCACCCGGCGAAAGATGGCGGCCGTCTCTTCCCGGCTAAGCGCAACCCTGCCGCCCCCCGGTTGGCACCGGTACAGCAAGAAGGGGTGAATGGTCTGGATCTCATCCCAGCGGGACGGGGTGTTGAGCGCGGCGCGGTCGAGCGCCGGCACCGCCAGCGCGGTAAAGGCGGGATCGCGGCCCAACCTTTGCTGGATAGCACTGGCAAAGCGCCGCAGGATGCCTGCGGCTTGCTCGGCAGGCACCGCGAGGAACTCGCGCAACTCGTGGATCGCAGCCTGCCAGCGCAGCAGCAGGCCGAAGTTCGCATAGCTGCCAAGCGCTTGCGCGCTTGCCCAGCCTTGCGGCCATTCCTCGCGCGCGGAGTACAAGCGCAGCTCTGCCGGAACGCCGCGCTCGCGCAGCGTCTTGCCAATCGCCGCCGGCAGCAGCAAGGCGCCGGAAAACGGTGGACCGGTCACAAACTTGGAGCCGGTCAGCGCCACCATGCAGCCGTTGCGCAGGTAGGCCTGGAGGGTGCCCGGCTCAATGCGGAACTGGCAGGCGTCGACCAGGACCTGCACCGCCCTAGGCCAGCGGTGGTGCAGCGCCGTCACGCACGCAATGCTCGGCGCAATGCATCCGGTCTTGGAGACGTCGATCAACACCAGCAGCACCTGGCGATCGTCGTGCACGGCCTGGCTGACGAGCGCATCGATTTGCGCATCGACCTCGCTCGCGTCGCGCAAGCTGCCGTCCGCGTTGCGGATCGGCACATCGAGGATGTCGCTAGCGCATGCCTGGCTCAGGGACTCGCCCGGAACGGTGGTACGGCCCAGTGCGTTGTACGTGCTGAAGTGGCGCCCGGCGAGCGCTGCGGCCACGCCGCTGCCGCTCTCGGCCTCGCCGGCCAGGATCACCAGCGGCCGGCCCGGGACGCCCGCATCGCTGCCGGCCCCATCGCCCGCCACGTGCGCGGCAACGCGCGCCGCGAGCAGGTGCACATCGGTGCCGGATGCCGAGAACACAAGCCCTGCGCCCAGCGCATCGCCAATGCCGCACAGCGCCAGCAACTCGCCGCGCAGCCGGTCCAGCTCGCGGCGATACAGCTCGGCCGCGGGCTGGTGCGCCAGCCCCGCGGCAAGCCGGTTGCGCAGCGCGTCGACCACGGCAAACGCCGCGGGAGAAATCCCCGACGACGTGGAGGAGCCAAAGGGAACCAGCCCCGTTGAGGCGAGCGGCTGGCAGCCATACTTGTTCCGGCCGGTGGCCGGGTCCAGCGCGATGCGGTGGTCCCCGCCGCTGACCAGCAGGTCAGCCGTCGATGGCAGCGGCATCGGGAGCATCCGCCCTGTCGGCATGGCCGGCCTGGCTGGCGTTGATCAGCATGGTCCGGAACGCCGCGAAGATCTTGTGCATCTGCGGCTGCTTGTACGGGTAGAGGTCGACCGGATCGATATCGTGCACCACCATCGCCGTATCGGCCTCGAACACCAGCAACTCGCCGTGCGGCGTCTCGGCGCAGTCCAGGCCCACATAGTCAAGGCCTAGCCGCTCCTGGATCAGGGCGAGGGCATCCTTGTGGCGCAGCGCGAAGGTGTCGTCGAAGTCGCGCATGATGGCCGCTTCCTCATCCCGCTTGGCCGCGCTCTCGGCCATGCCGGCATTGAGATAGTGGATCATCCAGTGCTCGGAGATGCCCACGTGGCACACATACGCGCGCCCTTCAATCAGCACCAGCCGGTATTTGCGGAACTGGCCATCCGCGTTCCGGTAATCGATGAAGTAAGAGACATAGAAAGCAGGCTCATCCGTCTGCGCCAGGTAGCCGGCGAGTTCGGCCGCGTCGCCGATCTTCTCCAGGCCCTTGCCGGCATGCGAGCCAAGCGGCCTGACGATGATCGGGAAAGCGCCCTCGCCCAGCACCGACGAGATCGCTGCCTGCCCGCTGGCGATGCCGGCCAGTACCTGGCGGTCCATGCGCAGCGTCGGCGGCATGCACACGCCCGGCGTCGAGGCCAGCAACGATGCCGCCCGGTCCCGCGAGAGCTGTTGCAGGCGATCCGGTTGGTTGAGCACCGGGCGCGGCCAGATGGCGGCGAGCGCCCGCAGGTGCTCCAGCACGGGCTGGGTGCGGTCGGATTCGCCCACGGCGATGAACAGCACATCGTGCTCCGGCACGGCCTGCGGCAGCGGGTTCTCCGGCGTGACGTAGAGCGCGTCGAGCGCCACGTCGGAGTTGCCCAGCAAGCACTCCAGCGGCGTGTTGGCCATCAGGTCGCCCGACACCATGATGGCCAGCACGCGCAAGCGGGCTTCGCCATTGCGCAGGGTCGGCAAGTGATAGAGCTGGCGCGCCTGCAGCGCCTCGGCCTGGATGGTCATGGCCAGCGCGTGGTCGCCGATGAGCTGCAGGACCAGCGAGAGATCCATCAACGCATTGGCATCGTCCGGCTGCGACTGCAGGTGGTTGATCAGCTCGGCGCCGAGCGGGCGCAGGTCCTCGTTCTGATGGGCCGCCCGCAGCAGGTGGCGCAGGCCGATCAGGGTGTCAGGGGCCGGCGTCATGGTGGCGGGATCAAGGATTGCGTTCATTGTGGTAAGCCGCTGGCTTCGGGAACGGGTACGGGTGATGTGGCGCTCAGCGACCGGCCGAGCGCAAGGGTAGCGTTCAGCAGGACATCGATATCCTGCGACGCGCTGCGATGATTGAACAGGGCAACCCGGATCGCGAAGCGGCCGTCGAGCACGGTCGACGAAGGCGCGGCAAGGCCGGATTCCTGCAGGGCGACGACCAGATCGCGGTTGACCTGTTCCATGGCGCGGTTCGCATTGGCACCAGCATTGGCACCGGCGTCGGCACCGGTGCCGATGAAGCGAAAGCAAACGATGTTGAGCGATACCGGCGCCAGCAGCTCAAGCTCCGGCTCGGACTCGATGCGCCGCGCGAGTTCCTGCGCCAGGGTGCAGGTGTGGGCGATCATGCCGCCCAGCCGCTCGGTGCCGTAGACCTTGATCGTGAACCAGGTCTTCAACGCGCGGAAGCCGCGCGACAGGTCCGGCCCGAAATCGCAGGGCCAGGGGGAGCCGGCAGCCATGCCGCGCTCGCCGCGGCTGAGGTACGTGCCCTCGTGCGTGGCAAAGGTGCGCAGGTGCAATTGCCGGTCGCGGACCACAAAGAAGCCGGCGTCGTAGGGGACCTGCAGCCATTTGTGAAAATCGAAGGCGATCGAGTCCGCCTGCTCGATGCCGCGCAGGCGCGGCGCCAGTTGGGGACACAGCATGGCCAGGGCGCCAAAGGCACCATCGACATGAAAATGCAACTGCTCCCGGCGGGCAATGCGCGCGATCTCGGCAAGGTCGTCGATGGCGCCCGTATCCACCGTGCCGGCGGTGCCCACCACGAGAAACGGCTGGAAGCCGGCAGCGCGATCGACAGCAATGGCGGCGGCAAGGCATGCCATATCCATGCGCCCCATCTCGTCAACGCGAATCGAGCGCAGATTGTCCTTGCCGAGGCCGGCCAGGTCCATGCCTTGGGCGATGCAGCCATGCGCCCGGGTGGAGGTGTACGCCGTCAGGCGCCGCGCAGCCTGCGCCATGCCGGTAGACCGTACCCCGGACCCGAGCGCCCGGGTCCGGGCAACCAGCACGCCGGACAGGTTGGCCATGGAGGAGCCGGTCAGGAACAGCCCGCTGGCATCCTCGGGAAAGCCGAACAGCTCGATCACCCAGCGCAGCACCTGCCACTCCACCTCGACCGGGATGTGGTCGCGGCCACCCAGGTTGGCATTGAGCCCGGCCGCCAACATCTCCGCCAGCATCCCGACCGGCGTGCCGCCGCCATGCACCCAGCCCATGAAGCCGGGATGCGCATTGCCCACGGCAAACGGCAGGATGCTGTCCATGAAGGTCCCATGCACCTGGTCCAGCCCGCTGCCCTCGCGGGGCAGTGGCTCGCGAAAGCGAGCGCGCACCGCGTCGGGAATCGGCTGCCACACCGGCCGCGCGCGAATGCCTTGGAGATGGTCCAGCATATCGTCGAGCATGCTGTGCCCCTGCGCCCTCAGCGCACTCCAGTCGACGGGATCGAGACTGGTAGGTACTGGCTGCCAGCTGCCCTTGGTGGTTGGTGTTGACATGGCTAATGGCGGTCCGGAAAACGCTGCGTCCCACTGGGAGGTGCTGTTCGCGACCTGGTTTCCGGGACATCGTGCCGGCGATCATAGCGCCGGGCCAGCCGGGCATTTGGTGGAGGATGGCGGGTTTACCGCCCTATTTCTCTGCGACCGAAAAACAACACTGCCGGCGCCGCCTTACCACAACCGGATCATTTGCGGGCGCAGCCAAGCGGGACGATAATTGTGTCGTCAAGCATCTCAAGCCATGCTTGCGCCACTCGACCAGCACCCTCCCTCTTGCCCATGCAGCCACACCAAGGCCTACCCTATCCCCAACGCTCCTGGGCCATCCTCACCGTGTTTTGCGGCCTGATCATGGCCGTGCTCGACGGCTCGATCGCCAATATCGCGCTGCCCTCGATCTCGCGCGAGCTGGCGGCGGACCCGTCCAGCACCATCTGGGTGGTCAACGCCTACCAGCTCACCGTCACGGTGTGCCTGCTGCCACTGTCCTCGCTGGGCGACATCCTTGGCTACAAGCGCGTGTACCGCGGCGGCCTGGCGATCTTCCTCGCGGGCTCGCTGTTGTGCGCGCTGTCGCCCAACCTGCCGGTGCTGGTGGCCGCGCGGGTGCTGCAGGGCATCGGTGGCGCCGGCATCATGAGCGTGAACACGGCGCTGGTGCGCTTTATCTATCCGCCCACCAAGCTGGGCCGGGGCATCGGGCTGAACGCGCTGGTGGTGGGCATTACCATTGCCGTGGGGCCCTCGGTGGGCGCGCTGATCCTGTCGGTGGCGAGCTGGCCGTGGCTGTTCGCCATCAACGTGCCGGTGGCGATCTTCGCGCTGGCGCTGGCCCGCACCGCGCTGCCGGTGACGCCGCCCCAGCCGCGCAGCTTCGACTATCGCAGCGCGCTGCTCTCGGCCTTGGTCTTTGCCTTGTTCATCCTGGGCGTGGACGGCGCGGGCCACGCGCAATGGCGCCCCGCCGCCGCGGCTGGCCTGGTGGTGGCGGCGTTGCTGGGATGGTGGCTGGTGCGCATGCAGCGCGACAAGCACGCGCCGCTGGTGCCGGTGGACCTGTTCGCCAGCCGCGCCTTCACGCTGGCGGTGGGCACCTCGTTCTGCTCCTTCATGGCGCAGATGCTGGCCTTCGTGGCACTGCCCTTCTACCTGGAATACCAGCTTGGCCGCTCCCTGCACGAGACCGGGCTGCTGATCACGCCGTGGCCGCTGATGGTGGCCATCATGGCGCCAATCTCGGGACGCCTGTCCGATCGCTATCCCGCCAGCATCCTGGCGGGCATCGGGCTGGCCTTGCTCGGGAGCGGGCTGATTGGCCTGGCGACGCTCGGGCCGGAAGCGTCCAGCTTTGCGGTGTGCTGGCGCATGGCGATGTGCGGGCTGGGGTTCGGGCTGTTCCAGTCGCCCAATAACCGCGCCATGATCGGGGCAACGCCACCGGTGCGCAGCGGTGGCGCCAGCGGCGCGCAGGCTACAACGCGGTTGCTTGGGCAAACCACCGGTACCGCCGTGGTGGCGCTGCTGTTCAGTGTTGATTCGAGCGCGGCGGCTCGGTTGGCGCTTTTTGTGGCTGCGGGGATAGCTATTGTGGGAGCTGTGGTTAGTTTTAGTCGGTTACGCAGTGGGAGTGGGCCTGCGGCCCGGGTGGGGGTGGCGGCTGAGGCGGATTTGTGATTTTTTTTATTGGCGGTGGTTTTTGGACGCAAGGGCAGAACCGTTGGCTCTTGTCCAAGCTTGGGATTTGATTTTTCGGCGTTGGCTTTTGGACCCAAGGGCCATACGACATCCCCCTGCGGGGGATGTCGGTCACTCTTCTTTGCGCGGCAAAGAAGACTAACGAGAAGAAAGCCGCCCTGCCGGGAGCAGAGCAATAAGGCTTTCGAATCTCGGTGGTTTCGTCGTACGGCCCAGAGTGCAGGCGGGCTTCTGCCGGTACCGGATTGAAGGGCCACGAACCTGCCAGCTTCCGGGATGCGTGGTGGTGCCCCCGGTAGCGGACATCACTTGCTGCAAGCCGTCTGTCGCTCGCGGAGTGGCCGGCCACGAAGTTGCAGGCGCACCGGTTCCGTCGTGGGCGCGGTGGCACCGCATTGATATGCCCAAGACCTTGACCACCGCGCCCGCCCCACCACGAAACCATTGACGGGCGATGTGTCGTGGTGCTTCGCACCGGTAACGGCAGATGTGCGAATGGGCACCGCAAACGAGGTCAGGGGCCCCACCACGAAACCCATGGGTCATGCCATTGCGATGCCCTACAGGCCGGTACCGGCAGATGCCAGCCGTCTGTCGCTCACGCACCGGCCAGCCACGAAGTTGCAAGCGCACCGGTTCCGTCGTGGGCGCGGTGGCACCGGGTTGATATGCCCAAGACCCTGACCACCGCGCCCGCCCTACCACGAAACCATTGACAGGCGATGTGTCGTGATGGCCCGCGCCGGTAACGGCAGATTGGCGAATGGGCAAGGATTCCGCTACCGGGGCCCCACCACGCATCCCGGAAGCTAGTGTCCCGTTCCGTTGTTAACGGATCTATATTTTTGTAGGATGTTGGTATCGACGAACGGGAGATGCCAACATGCCAATGGGACGACCGAAGCTGGATCTGGTGTCGAGCGAAGACGAGCGGTCTCAACTTGCGTTGATGGCGAGTTCACGGAGTATCCCAGCGTCGCTGGTTGCGCGGGCACGCATCGTTTTGGCTTCTGCGGCGGGCGAGCCAAATAGTGAGAGCTCTTTGTTGGCGGTTTTAGAACGTGTGAGATGTCACTTTTCTTTACTCGTAAAGAAAAGTAACCAAAAGAAAGCGATCCTTGCAGGAGGCTGGCGTGTCG
>NZ_BAAILO010000647.1:37171-45429 GCF_054589115.1 Cupriavidus sp. 8B
ACTCGTGCCGTTACCGGTTTGAATGGCCACGATCCTGCGGATGACGCTGGTTTCGTGGTGAGGCCCCCGGTAGTAGCATCCCTGCCCATTCGCCCATCTGCCGGTACCGGATCGGAGCATCACGATATATCACGCCGTGATGGTTTCGTGGTGGGGTGGGCGCGGTGGTGAATCCCTCAAGACTATTCCGGCGGTGCCACCGCGCCCACGACGAAAACGGGACGCCTGCAACTTCGTGGCCGCCCGCGCTGCGAGCGACAGACGGCTTGAAATTCGTGGTGGCCGCTACCGGGGGGACCACCACGAATCTCTGGGCATTGGCAGGGTCGTGGTGATCTAAACTGGTAACGGCACGAGTCCATTAGCACCCAGGGCCTGACGACGAAACCCTTGGGCTGCGCAACCCCGACACGCCAGCCTCCTGCAAGGATCGCTTTCTTTTGGTTACTTTTCTTTACGAGTAAAGAAAAGTGACATCTCACACGTTCTAAAACCGCCAACACCGTACAGCCGCGACAGCAGCTAGAAGCGCCAAAAACACCGCCCACTCACCCTATTCTGCATCAGCAGCTAGAAGCGCTAAAACACCGCCCACTCACGCTATCCTGCATCAGCAGCTAGAAGCATCAAAACCCCGCCCTAAAGAGCTCTCACTATTTGGCTCGCCCGCCGCAGAAGCCAAAACGATGCGTGCCCGCGCAACCAGCGACGCTGGGATGCTCCGTGAACTCGCCATCAACGCAAGTTGAGACCGCTCGTCTTCGCTCAACACCAGATCCAGCTTCGGTCGTCCCATGGCATGTTGGCATCTCCCGTTCGTCGATACCAACATCCTACAAAAATATAGATCCGTTAACAACGGAACGGGACACTAGAAGCATGAAAACCCCGCCCACAAGAGCCCCCCGCGTCAGCGGGCCACAAGCAATACACATCGCACCTTTCCCCCAACCTACAATTCCTGCTCCAAGCTCAACAGACTTTGCGAACGAATCAGCGGAACGGGACACTAGCAGGTTCGTGGCCCTTCAATCCGGTACCGGCAGAAGCCCGCCTGCACTCTGGGCCGTACGACGAAACCACCGAGATTCGAAAGCCTTATTGCTCTGCTCCCGGCAGGGCGGCTTTCTTCTCGTTAGTCTTCTTTGCCGCGTAAAGAAGAGTGACCGGCAGCCCCCGAAGGGGGATGTCGTATGGCTTTTGGGTCCAAACGCCATCGCCGCTCCTTTTGGGTGCAAGAGCCAACGCCATTGAAACAAACAGCGACCCCGCCCAAACAAGCAGCAATCCCCCCCACGCAACCAGCCAAGTGACCCCAAACCACTCACTCCGCCTTGGCCCCCGAATCCCTCACCACCTTCGCCCACTTGGCAATCTCAGCCCTCTGATAACCAGCCAGCTTCTCCGGCGTACCAAGGATGGGATCCAGCCCCAACGTCTTCAACTTGGCCTGCACATCAGGAAGCTGGTAAATCCGGTTGAGCTCCGTATTCAGCTTCGCAATCACATCCTTGGGCGTGTTCGCCGGCGCGAAGATGGCGAACCACGAGTCTGCATCGAACCCAGGCAGCCCTTGCTCCGCCAGCGTAGGAATATCCGGTGCCGACGGCGAGCGCTTCGCGCTGGTCACGCCCAGCGCCCGCACCTTGCCCTCCTTGATCACCGGCATTGCCGACGGCAGGTTGTCGAACATCATGCTGATATGGCCGCCGAGCAGATCGGGAATGGCCATGGCGCGGCCTTTGTACGGCACGTGCGTGAGCTTGACCCCGGCCAGCGCATTGAACATCTCGCCCGCCACGTGGGGCGAGGTGCCGACACCGGGCGTGCCAAAGGTCAGGCTGCCCGGCTTGGCCTTGGCCAGCGCGATCAGTTCCGCCACGTTCTTGGCCGGCACCGAGGGGTTGACCACCAGCACGTTGGGCGTGGACGCGACCAGGATCACCGGGGTGAAATCCTTGACCATGTCGTACGGCATCTTGCTGTATAGCGAGCCATTGATGGAGTGCGTGCCGACCGTGCCAAGCGCCAGCGTGTAGCCATCCGGCGCGGCATGCGCGACGGCCTCGGCGCCGATGTTGCCGCCCGCGCCGGGCTTGTTGTCCACCACCACGGGCTGGCCCCACGAGGGCGAGATTTTTTCGGAGAAGATGCGCGCCAGGATGTCGGGCGCGCCGCCGCTGGGAAATCCCACGACCATCCGGATCGGCTTGGAGGGATAGGTGTCGGCCTGGGCCGAGGGCACGGCGAAGGCGGCGCAGGCGGCCAGGACGGCTGCTGCGAAAGGATTGCAACGCATGGTATGTCTCCCGATTATCGGCTTTATTTTGATGTCGAACTGGTCTTGCACGCTGCCGGCGGAAAGGGGCAAGGCCTTGCGCCCGTCCTCCGCCAGCGGTGACTCAACTGACTGTCGCGCGGGGGTTCACGCCACGCTTAAACCACCGTGCCGCCGAACTCCGCCATGACCTTATCGTGCAGCCGACGCATTCCCTTTAGCCAGCGATCGTAATCTTGTCCCTTGCGCTGGTAATACTCGAGCACTTCCGGATGCGGCAGGATCAGGAAGCGCTCATCCTTCACGCCTTCCAGCGTGACCTGCGCCACGTGCTCGGGCGTGACCGAGCCGGCCTGCAGGAAGCCCTTGCGCTCGCCGTCCTCCCCGAACAGCATGCGCGTCTGTACGCCCTGCGGGCAGATGCAGCTGACCTTGATGCCGCGGTCTCCGTAGGTGATCGACAGCCACTCGGCAAAGCCGATGGCGGCGTGCTTGGTCACGGCGTAAGGCGCCGAGCCGATCTGCGACAGCAGCCCGGCGGCCGATACGGTATTGACGAAATAACCATCGCCACGCGCCAGCATCTGCGGCAGCACCGCGCGCGAGGCGTGGATGTGGGCCATGACATTGATCTCCCAGATGCGCTGCCATTCCTCTGCGCTGGCGTCCAGGCCCTTGCGCAGGATGATGCCTGCGTTGGAGCAGAACACATCGATCTGGCCGAAGCGTTGCGTGGCTTCATCGGCCAGCGCCTGCACCGCGGCGGCATCGGCCACGTCGGTTTGCTGCGCGAACACCTGGCAGTCCGGGCTGGCCTTGGCCACTTCCTCGGCTACCGCTTGCGCGCCCTTGCCGTCCAGGTCGGCCACGGCCACGCCGCGCGCGCCGCCGGCTGCGAATGCCAGCGCGAGCGCGCGTCCGATACCGGTGGCCGCGCCGGTCACCACCACGGTCTTGTTGCGAATCTCCATCTTTGTCTCCTTTGTTTGCTATGTCTGTATTGCCAGCTAGATGTATGGCCCTGAGGCCGTGAGAATGCGATACGCGGGGGCGATGGCGATGTGCTATCCGCGCCCCTGCCACAGGCGGCCCTGCAGCGCTTCGGCCAGTTCGCGGATGCGCGGGCCAAGGTTGCCGTCGAGGATTTCCGGTGTCAACCGCGTGGCCGCGCCGCCGATGTTGATGGCCAGCACTTCCGCGCCGCCTTCGAGCACCACGGGCGCGGCCGCGCCGCTCACCGTGCGGTCCCACTCCGCGTGCGCCAGGCAGAAGCCGCGCTTGGCGTAGTCGCGCAGCGCACGCTCGAGCTTGATGCGGATCGCGGGCCAGCGCGCGCCGTAGTGGCGCTCCAGGTCGGCCAGCATGGCGGCGCGCCGCTCCGGCTCCAGCCCGGCCAGCCACGCCCGCCCGATGGCGGAGGTGGCGGTGGGCAGGCGCGAGCCCGGCGCCAGCCGCATCACCAGCGCGCCGCGCGGCTGGCAGACTTCCAGATACACCATCTCATGACGGTCCGATGTGGCGAGCGCCACCGTGCAATCGGTGGCGAACGCCAGCGACTGCATCAGCGGCTGCGCGATCTCGCGGATGCCCGAGCCGGCAAGGTAACGCTGGCCGAGCACCATCGCGCCCTGGCCGAGCCGGTACTTCTCCAGCGACGCGGAATAGATCAGGTAGCCCAGGCTGGTAAGCGTGTAGGTCAGGCGTGAAACGGTGGGGCGCGGGATGCCGGCGCGCCGCGCCAGCTCGGCATTGCCAAGGTAATCGTCATGCGGGCCGAAGGCGCGCAGCAGGTCCAGCCCGCGCGCCAGCGCGGTGACGAAATTGCGGTCGTCGCGGTCGGTGTCTGGTTCCCCGCCATCGTGCGGCGCATCGGCGGCGCGCACGGCTGCGGCATGCGCGGAGGCAGGCGAAAGCGGGATCGACGAGGTGCGCTTCATACGTGGCGATAACGCTTGGGTACTGGGTGCGGAAAGCAGACCTGAGGCCACAATCGGAGGCTGCGGACCAGAGGTAAGCCGGCTATTTCGCTGTGCGGAAGACTATTCCGTATCTCTTGACTGTGCCTCAGGCCGTATGCAACAGTCAATGAAAACGAACGATCGTGCTGGAACATACCTACGCAGACATGCGTGGCGCTTCACGGTACGCGACGACACCGCACCCGGGGCCTGCACGGCAGGCCATTTCCGCATCGCACAGGAGACCAAGCATGCATCACGCCATTCACCAGGCCGCACCGCCCCGCGGCTGATCCTCACGCCGCCTGACCGAGTGGCCCCGCATTTTTTTGCGCGGCGCCGCCAATTCCACGCAGCCCGCAACGCGGCTTGCGTGCCTTCGTTCGTGATTCGAAAAAGTCGCATGAGGTAAGCCCGTGACATTGTTTCTTCAACAAGTCCTGAACGGCCTGACGCTGGGCGGCGTATACAGCCTGGTTGCGCTGGGCCTGACGCTGGTCTACGGCATCCTGCACGTACCCAATTTCGCGCATGGCGCCTTCTACATGGCTGGCGCCTACGTCTCGTACTACATGATGACGTCGCTGGGCGTGAACTACTGGCTGGCCATGGGCGCTGCCGCCGTCGCAGTGGCTGCGCTGTCGATGCTGGCCGACCGGCTGGTGTTCCATCCGCTGCGCAACGCGCCGGAGCTGCACGACATGATTGCCGCCATCGGCATCATGCTGTTCCTCGAAGCCGGCGCGCAGGCGATGTGGGGCGCGGATTTCCATCGCATGCCCACCCCGTATGGCCAGATGGTGGAAGTGATGGGCCTGACCGCGCCGGCGCAACGGCTGCTGATCATCGCCGCGGCCTTCGGGCTGATGGTGCTGCTGCACCTGTTCCTCATGCGCACCGTGACCGGCTCCACCATCGTGGCGATGGCGCAGAACCGCGAGGGCGCGGCGCTGGTGGGCATCGACGCCACGCGTGTCACGCTGCTGGTGTTCGCCATCTCCGGCGCGCTCGCCGCCATTGCCGCCACGCTCTACGCGCCGATCAACCTGGTCTACCCGAGCATGGGCAACCTGGTGATCACCAAGGCCTTCGTCATCATCATCCTCGGCGGCATGGGCAGCATCCCCGGCGCCATCGTGGGCGGGCTGATCATCGGCATGGCCGAGAGCTTCGGCGGCTTCTACGTCTCGACGGACTACAAGGACATCATCGCCTTCGTGCTGCTGGTGCTGATCCTGTCGATCCGGCCCCAAGGCCTGTTTGCCGGCAAGGCCGCATAAGGAGCGCACCATGACAAAGACACTGCAAGGCAAGACCGGCTGGGCCCTGTTGCTGGCGCTGGCCATCGCGTTCCCGCTGGTCATGCCCAACAGCTACTACCTGACGGTGATGACGCTGGCCTTCATCTATGCCATCGCCACGCTGGGGCTGAACCTGATCACGGGCTACACCGGCCAGCTCAACCTGGCGCATGGCGGCTTCATGGCCATCGGCGCCTATACGCTGGGCATTCTCACGGTGGATCACCAGGTGCCGTTCTGGGCCGCGTTCGTGCTGTCCGGCGTGGTGTGCATGGTGGTGGGCTACTTCGTCGGCGTGGTGTCGCTGCGGCTCAAGGGCCATTATTTCTCCATCTTCACGCTGTGCATCGGCTACATCATCTACCTGCTGATCGAAAAGTGGGAAAGCCTGACGCACGGCACCGTGGGCCTGATCGGCATCCCGGTGCCGGCCTCGGTGGGGCCGCTCGCGTTCGACAACGTGCAGGCACAGTACTACCTGGTGCTGTTCTTCCTGGTGGCAGGCACCTTCCTGATGCACCGTATCGTCACCTCGCTGCTGGGCCGCAGCTTCATGGCCGTGCGCAACAGCGACGCGCTGGCGGAGGCGCTGGGCATCAACCTGATGCGCACCAAGGTGCTGTCGTTCGTGCTGTCGGTGGGCTATGCCGGCTTTGCCGGCGCGCTGTACGCGGGCCAGGTGCGCTTTCTCGGCCCGGACATTGCGCGCACCGACCTGACCTTCGAGATGGTGATGGCGATGCTGGTGGGCGGCACGGGCACCCTGCTGGGACCGCTACTGGGCGCGGTGCTGGTGCCGTGGGTCACGCAGACACTGCAGTTCCTGCAGGACTACCGCATGCTGGTGTTCGGGCCGGTGCTGGTACTGCTGATCATCTTCGTGCCGGACGGCATCGTGGGCTCGTGGGCCAAGCGCCAGGCGCGGCGCGCCGCCGCCGCACGCCGCGGTGGCAGGAGCCGCGCGCAGCAGGCCGGCGCACCCGTCGTCGCCAACCCGAATGCCACCGCCGCCAACAGCGCCAACGCAGGGGCCGACCATGCTTGAGATTCGCAACCTGACCAAGAAATTCGGCGGCCTGACCGCCGTGCACGATGTCTCGATCACTTTCGAGACGGGCCATATCAACGCCATCATCGGCCCCAACGGCGCGGGCAAGACCACTTTCTTCAACCTGATCGCCGGCACCCATGCGCCCAGCTCCGGGCAGATCCTGCTCAAGGGGCAAGACGTGGCCGGCCTGCGCGCCGACCAGATCGCCCGGCTGGGCGTGGCCCGCACCTTCCAGGCCACGCACCTGTTCGACCGCGCCACCGTGCTGGACAACCTGATCGTGGGCCACCGGCTGCGCACGCAATCGGGGCTGGCCGACGTGATCTTCAACACGCGCCGGCTGCGCGAGGAAGAACGGCTGTGCCGCGCCAAGGCCGAGGAGGCGCTCGACTTCGTGGGCCTCACGCACCTGGCGCACGAAGTGGCGGCGGACATCACGCAGGAGGAGCGCAAGCGCGTGGCGTTTGCGCTGGCGCTGGCAACCGATGCCGAACTGCTATTGCTTGACGAACCCGCCGGCGGCGTGAACCCCGAGGAGACCGTGGGGCTGGCCGAACTGATCCGCAAGATGGTCCGCCACGGCAAGACGGTCTGCCTGATCGAACACAAGATGGACATGATCATGCGGCTGGCCGACAAGATCATGGTGCTCAACTACGGCGAGAAGATCGCCGAGGGGTCGCCCGCGCAGATCCAGCGCGACCCGCAGGTCATCGAAGCCTATCTGGGAGCCGACCATGTTGCAGCTTGAACGCGTTTCGCTTTCGTACGGCAGCTTCCGCGCGCTCGACAACATCACGCTCAACGCCGCGGCCGGCGAGCTGGTGGTGCTGCTGGGCGCCAACGGCGCCGGCAAGAGCTCGATCTTCATGGCGCTCAGCGGCATCCACCGCACGAGCGGCGGCAGCATGCGCTTTGACGGGCGCGAGCTGGCCGGCATGAAGCCCTCGCAGATCGTGCAGGCGGGGCTGGTGCATTGCCCCGAAGGGCGCAAGCTGTTTCCCGCCATGAGCGTGCAGAAGAACCTGACGCTGGGCGCCTACGTGCACCGCCGCGACGCCGCCGGCATCAAGCGCTCGCTGGAAGACGTGTTCGAGATGTTCCCGATCCTGCGGCAGAAGAAGGACGATCCGGCCGGCTCGCTGTCCGGCGGCCAGCAGCAGATGGTAGCGCTCGGCCGCGCGCTGATGGGCCGCCCGCGCACGCTGCTGCTCGACGAGCCGTCGCTGGGCCTGGCGCCGCTGGTGGTCAAGCAGATGTTCGAGGTGATCCAGCGCATCAACCGCGCCGGCACCACCGTGCTGCTGGCCGAGCAGAACGCCTACGCGGCGCTGGGCATCGCCCACCGCGCGTATGTGATCGAGAGCGGCCGCATCGTGATGCAAGGCGATCGCGACACGCTGCTCAAGGACGAAGGGATTCGGAAGGCTTATATCGGGGGGTAGGAAGCATCGGCCGAAGCCGACAAAGTGCGCCAAAGCCGTTTGAAATGACGACGGCAGTTAGTCCCTCTCCCCTCAGGGGGAGAGGGTTGGGGAGAGGGGTGGCTTAGCTAGGAACCACATGAAGCGGAGCTGCAGTGGTCTAATTTCCTCGGACAGGTCGATAGGGTGACAATCCATATCGACGAGGAAACAGATGACAAGACAACGCCGACAATTTGATGCCAG
>NZ_BAAILO010000648.1:0-1207 GCF_054589115.1 Cupriavidus sp. 8B
CGCTCTGCACTCAGTCGAACTCCATCCTTGGCGATTGCGACTGTAACCGACTCGATCACCTGATGATCGGAAAGCGGCTTGAGCAGAAAGTCCGAAGCACCTGCTTTCATGGCGCGCACGCAACTGCTGATGTCGGCGAAGCCCGTCATGAAGATGAAGGGCATGCGATGGACCTGGGTGGCCTTTTGCTAAAAAAATGGAGACCGCTTTCACCGCGCAGGCGGACGTCGGGCAGCAGGCAGCTCGGTCGGTCGGGCTTCTCGGACGCGTTAAAGGTGGCTGTGTGCTCGAAGGTACGCGCGGCAAAGCCGGCGGAGCGGAGGAGGCTGCACAAAGATGTGCGGATTGCGTCTTCGTCGTCGACAATGTAGACGAGTGGCTGCTCGTCGCATGTGGAATTGCTGGGCATGCTTGTTCGGTTGCCGGTTCCGGGGCGGAGCCCCACGCCTGCGGGGGAGCCGCGAAGGCATGGCAAGGATAGGCCTGGACGTGTCTCTGCGGACAGACGAAATCGCGGAGATTCCGGACATCTTCAGGCTGCGCGGCGCTCGACACTGACAGTTCACTTGACGGCGTTGGGCGCCGGGAATAGATTGCGCGAGAGTCTCACGAAACTGTCATTGGGACGCTGACGTAACGAGAAAGAAGCAATGCGGCAAATCGGCTTGATTCTAGAAAATGGATTCCAGGTCATCGGTCTCTCGGCGCTATCCGCGTTTGAACTGGCCAATGTGGAGCTCGGCGAAGAGGGCTACCGCATGACGATCCTCTCCCAATACGGAGGTATCGTTCATTCGACGATTGGCTTGGGGATCGTGACCACCAAATTCGACACGATGCCCGATACGTTGATGGTTGCGGGGATTCGTGTCCCGGGCCCCCTGGATCCCGGGCTGAAGTCCTACATCAGCCGTGCGGCCCACGAGGCACGACGTGTCGCGGGCATCTGCACGGGCGCGTTCGCGCTTGCAGAGGCCGGCGTGCTGGACGGAAAGACTGCTACCACCCACTGGTTGCATGCCAGACGATTGCAGGAAACCTTTCCTCAGGTTCGTGTCGACGAGGATCGCATTTTTGTGCAGGACGGAAACATTTGGACCTCGGCCGGCATGTCTGCGGCGATGGACCTTGCCCTGGCGCTCATCGAGCACGACCACGGCGCGGCGCTGGCACGTAACGTGGCCCGACGCCTGGTCGTCTATTACCG
>NZ_BAAILO010000649.1:0-12712 GCF_054589115.1 Cupriavidus sp. 8B
CGCTCAAACGGCGTGCCGCGGCCCTCGGGTTTCAGGTTAATCCGGTAGAGGTGGCCGCCTAACCCCAGCCGCCAGTCTTGTTTCTCAGGAGACTCCCATGACTGCCCTTGTGATTGCCAATATCTTGCTGTGGATCGCCGTGCTGGCGCTGCTCTTCGGCTTCTATGCGCTGGCCCGCCAGGTCGGCATCCTGTTTGAACGCGTCGCGCCGATGGGCGCGCTGGTGATCGACGCCGGCCCGCGCGTGGGCGAGGCGCTGCCGCCCTTTGCCCTGCAGGATGTGCGCGGCGGCCCGGTGGCGGTGGGCGGCGCGCAGGCGCGCAGCACGCTGCTGTTCTTTCTCTCGCCCACCTGCCCGGTCTGCAAGAAGCTGCTGCCGGTGCTCAAGTCGATGCAGGCCAGCGAGGCCGGCTGGCTACGCGTGGTGCTCGCCTCCGACGGCGAACAACCCGAGCATCTGGCTTTCCTGCGCCAGGCCGGGCTGGAAGCCTTCCCCTATGTGCTCTCGCCCGAGCTCGGCATGTACCTGCAGATCGGCAAGCTGCCCTACGGCGTGCTGATGGACGAGCGCGGCACGCTGCGCGCCAAGGGCCTGGTGAATTCGCGTGAGCAGCTGGAGAGCCTGTTCACCGCGATGGACCTGAACGTGGGCTCGGTGCAGCAGTTCCTGGAAACGCGTGCCTGACGGCAGGGGAGAGAAAAACAATGTGGATTGACCGATTCTTCGAACACCAGACCCGGCGCGCGGCGCAGCGCACGGGCCGGCGCAGCGTGCTGGCCACGCTCGGCAAGGCCATGGCGGGCACGATGGCGCTGCCGGTGCTGCCCTTCGACCGCAGCGCGCACGCGGCCGGCGCGCATGGCAGTAAAGCCGGCAAGGCCGCCGGCCCGCAAGCGCAGGACGAAACCGCCTGCGACTACTGGAAGTACTGCGCGGTGGATGGCTTCCTGTGCTCGTGCTGCGGCGGCAGTTCCACCACCTGCCCGCCGGGCACCGAGCCCTCGCGCGTGTCATGGGTGGGCACCTGCCACAACCCCGCCGACGGACGAGACTACATGGTCAGCTACAACGATTGCTGCGGCAAGACCACCTGCGGGCGCTGCGAGTGCAACACCAACGAGCGCGAGCGGCCGGGCTACCGGCTGGGCGTGCACAACGACGTGAACTGGTGCATGAGCAACGACAGCACGATGTTCCATTGCACCACCTCGATCATTCTCGGAGTCCAGGAATGAAGCTGTCTTCCTCACAGCTGGCTCAGTGCCTGGCATGCCTGGCATGCGTGGCGCCCGCCAGCGCGGTCCTTGCCGACTCGCTGGCCGACCAGGGCAAGGCCTTGTTCGGCACCCACTGCGCCGCTTGCCATAACGCCGATGCATCGGGCATTGCCGGCGTGGCGCCGCCGCTGGCCGGCGCGCTGCGCGAGCGGCTCGCCACACCGGCGGGGCAGGCCTACCTGGCCAATGTGCTGACCCATGGCCTGGCTGGCCCGATCCAGTCGCAGGGCCAGTCGTTCAACGGCGTCATGCCCAGCTTCGCCACGCTCCCGGACGAATCGCTGGCCGCCGTGCTGTCGTGGCTGGCATTGAGCAACGGCGCGCCGGCGCAAGCGGTAGGCGCCGATGCGCTGGCCCGCGCACGCGCCGAGCGCAAGACGCCTGGCGCCGTGCGCAAGCTGCGCGAGGCGGGGCAGTAACATGGCATCGCGCAGAGCACGCACCTTGCGCTTGGCAGCGCTACGCGGCCTGGGCCTGCTAGCGCTGGCCACGCTAGCCACGACCGCGAACGCGCAGGCAGAGCTGCGCCACGCGCGCGACAACTACCTGCTGCACTGCTCCGGCTGCCACCAGCCCGATGCCCGCGGCAAGCCCTCGGCCGGCATCCCCGACATGCGCGAGACCGTGCCCTTGCTGCTTGCCACGCCGGCCGGGCGCGCGTTCCTGATCCAGGTGCCGGGCACCTCGGCCTCCGCGCTGAGCGACGCAGAGATCGCCGGGCTGATGAACTGGCTGATGCCCGCGCTCACCGGCCGCCACGACGTGCCGGCATTCAGCACCGAGGAGGTGAGCCGCTATCGCCGCCAGCCGCTCGATGACGTGAGCGCGCACCGCGCCGAGATCCTGGGCGGTGGTTCGACGGCCACGCCGGACCAGACCGCCCGCGCGAGTCCCGGGACAATGTGACAGACTCACGCAGACAAGCACACGCAGGACAAAAAACAGGAACGAGGAACGAGGAACGACACGATGACCCTCACAGGCACTACCGACCGTGATAGCGACAATGCGCGCAACGCCGTCAACAGCCCCGCCCCCGGGCAACCTTCGCGGCGCCATTTGCTGGGCCACCTGGCAGGCGCCACGCTGGTCGGCATCGCCGCGGGCGTGGCTGCCAGCAGCGCCAGCGCAGCGGCGCCCGCCGGCAAGGGGGGCGCATCGAGCGCATCCGGTCCCGGCACCACGGCTGGCGGCCCGAATCCCATCGTGATGATGCCGGCGTGGCAACTCTCGCGCGAAATCCATGCCCGCAAGCTGTCGGCCCGCGAAGTCATGGCAGCCTACCTGGACCACATCGCACGAGTGAATCCCGGCGCCAACGCCATCGTCGCGCTGCGTGAGCCCGAAGTGCTGCTGCAGGAAGCCACCGCCTGCGACCAGGCCCTCGCCGCCGGACGCTCCGCCGGCTGGATGCACGGCATGCCGCAAGCGCCCAAGGACCTGGCGCTCACGCGCGGCATCCGCACCACCTTCGGCTCGCCGATCTTTCGGGACAACGTGCCCACGGTGGATGCCATCATCGTGGAACGCGCACGCGCCGCCGGCGCCGTGCTGATCGGCAAGACCAACACGCCGGAGTTCGGCCTGGGCTCGCAAACCTTCAACCCTGTCTACGGCGCCACCCGCAATCCTTATGACGCCAGCCGCACCGCCGGCGGCAGCAGCGGCGGCGCGGCCGCCGCGCTGGCGCTGCGCATGCTGCCGGTAGCGGACGGCAGCGACTTCGGCGGCTCGCTGCGCAACCCGGCCGGCTTCTGCAACGTCTATGGCATGCGTCCCTCGGCCGGCCGCGTGCCTTACGGCCCCGCCCCGGAAGTCTTTATCCAGCAACTCGGCTACGAAGGGCCCATGGCACGCACCGTCGCCGACGTGGCCCTGCTGCTGGCCACGCAAGCCGGCCCCGATGCGCGCACGCCGCAGGCGCTCGCGCAAGACCCGGTGCTGGCCACGCTCACCCCGGCCAATGTGGCCGACGTGCTGAAGGCCAACCTCAAGGGCAAGCGCGTGGCATGGCTGGGCGACTGGGACGGCTACCTGCCCATGGAAGCCGGCATCCTGGCGCTGTGCGAGGATGCACTCAAGGCCTTCCCGGCCTTTGGCGTGGGGGTGGAAGCGATCAAGCCGCCGTTCTCTGCGCAGCGGCTATGGAAGACCTGGCTGGTGCACCGTCATTTCCTGGTCGGCAACGGCATGTTGCCCTTCTACCAGGACCCGGCCAAGCGCGCGCTGCTCAAGGACTCCGCGATCTGGGAGATCGAGGGCATGCTCAAGCTCAGCGCAAGCGATATCTATGCCGCGAGCATGGAGCGCAGCGCCTGGTATCAAGCGCTGCTTGGCGTGTTCAAGCAGTTCGACTACATCGCGGTGCCCACGGCGCAAGTCTTCCCGTTCGATGTGAACCAGCCCTGGCCAAAACAGATCGCCGGCCGCGAGATGGATACCTATCATCGCTGGATGGAAGTGGTCTTTCCGTGGACGCTGTCGGGGTGCCCCGCGATCAGCGTCCCGGTTGGATTCGGGCCGCAGGGGTTGCCGATGGGGATGCAGTTGATTGGGCGGCCGAGGGATGATTTGTCGGTGCTGCGGCTGGCGCATGCTTATGAGCAGGAGCGCAACTGGGTGGGGGGGTCGTTGCCGCAGGCGATGATGGGGTGAGGGGGGAATGGGGCTTTGACTGCAACTGCAACTGCAAAATCAGCTTCAAATTCAACGGCTTAACGTCAAAAGCAACTGCAGTTTCACCTCCCCTTCGGGGAGGTGAAACTGCCTTTGACTTTAGGCCTTTGACCTTGCAGTTAAGCAGTTGAAGCTGATTTTGCAGTTGCAGTTGCAGTTGCAGTTGCAATCAGTTCAACTGCAACTGCAATCACCCCCCTCTCCCCACAGTCTCCGACGGCAACTCCCCAAAAAAACCACGATACTGCGCCGCAAACCGCGGCAAATGATTAAACCCCCACCGCGCCGCCACCACCCCCACCGGCTCCTGCACCTGCCGCGCCCCTAATTCCCGCCTGACTCCGTTCATCCGCAAAGCCCGAACAAACTCCAATGGTGCCAACCCGGTAATTTCATTAAAGCTGTATTGCAGCGTCCTGCGTGAAACCCCAAGCCGTTCACACAGAGCCAAAACACTCCAGGGCGCCTCGGGCGCGGCGCGCACCATCTCATACGCCCGCGCCACCAGCCGCCTTCGCGCAGGCGGCGTGGGCAGCAGGGCATCGCCAATGTCGTGCATCAACGTGGACACCACCGCCATCAGCAACGCATCGCGCATCGCGCTTTCGACAAACCGCTGGCTAAACACGTCGCTCTGCACCGCAGCGGCAGCCAGCACCGCGAGCATCGCCGCCCGGAAATCCTCGGACGCGGCGCGCCGCACCTCGGTGGCCGGCTGCAAGCGCGTGATCAGCTCCGGAACGCCCTCGCGCTCCAGCACGCGTTGCAGCGCAGGCAGCGGCAACGTCACGCCTAGCAGGTCCAGCGATGGCGGGGTGCGCATGGCCA
The DNA here is from genome assembly GCF_054589115.1 of Cupriavidus sp. 8B. Taxonomy (NCBI): domain Bacteria; kingdom Pseudomonadati; phylum Pseudomonadota; class Betaproteobacteria; order Burkholderiales; family Burkholderiaceae; genus Cupriavidus; species Cupriavidus sp. 8B. The sequence goes on from NZ_BAAILO010000649.1 coordinate 4,783, forward strand.
GCGGCTGGCCGTTGCCGGCGCGCAGCACGGTGTCGCCGCTCATGCGGTAGCCGGAGAACCAGCCATCGGCACACTCGCGGTGAGGCAAGCCGATGGAAAGATAGCCGCGCCGTGCCTCGCCTTCCTCCAGCAACGCCTGGTTGGTGCGTTCGCGGAAAACGTGGACGTCGCCAAAGGTAGCCTGCTGCACTTGCGCAAGAAAATGCCCTGGCGTGAGTTGCTGGTAGCGCTGCTGCCAGCCGTCCAGGCCCGCTGCCGCCATGGCGGCCTCGGTGGCAATCAGGTGGCGTACCGGGCGCCCGCTGGCGCCTGTGTCGAGAGGCTCGGTGTTGCTGTGCATCGGTGGCAGCCTGTTGGGGCGTTTAATACCATCGGCGGCGGGTTGGCTTGGCCCGGGCGCGGAGGGCTCTTGTGCAGGCACTGCGCGATGATTGTATCGCCAAGCCCGGCAACCGTCGATGCGCGGCGCAGCAGGTCCGGCGGACCCAAGTGAACGTCCTTGCATTTGTTGACAGTTACCGCCGCGGCCTCGCCCTAGAATGCTGCGCTATTCATGGCTGGATTAGATATGGGATCGCGATCCGAACGGTATAGGTTGCTGGGCTACCTCGCGCTTTGCATGGTGGCGTTCGCGCTCATCACCGTGCTGTGCGTGACACTGCAGGACGACAACGAGCAGCGCGCGGCGCGCAAGGTCCGCCAGATGGATAGCCGCGCCACGGCCACCGCCACCACCGCAGGCCAGGCTGAACAACCAGCGGCCACGCGCGCATCGCGCTGAATGCCAGCGAGGATCAGCAGGGCAAGAAGATAGTGAAGGTGGCGCCGGCGCCCGCGGCGCTGGTCACCTTGATCTCTCCGCCGTGGCGCTCCACCACGGTCTTGACGAACACCAGCCCCAGCCCGCTGCCCGCGGGGGCATCCTGCTCGGTGTCGCGCAGGCGCGCAAAGGGCTGGAACAGGCGGCCCTGGTCTTGCGCGGCGATGCCCCGGCCCTGGTCCGCCACATCGATCGCCAGCCCCTGCGCCACGCGATACAGGCGCACCGTCACCGTGGTTTGCGGCGGGCTGAACTTGATCGCATTGCTCACCAGGTTCGCAATGGCCCGCATCAGCAGCACCGGCTCGGCCAGGATCTGCGACTGCTCGTCTTCCACCGCCACCTCTACCTTCAGTGCGATCCGGGCAGCGTTGGCCAGCGCCCATAGCTCGTCGGTGGCGTCCAGCACCACGCCGGCCAGGTCGACCTTGATGAAGTCAAGGTGCGGCGCTTCGGCACGGGCCAGCCGGATAAAGTCGTCCGCGAGTTCCAGTGTGCGGTTGGCGTGCTCGCCGATGCGGGCCAGCAGGGCGGCCTCCGGCAGCGCCCGGCCGGGCTCATTTTGCAGGTCGATCAGGGCAAGGATGGAGGACTGCGGGGAGCGCATGTCGTGCGAGATAAAGCGCAGGGACTCCTCGCGGCGCCGCTCGGCCATGCGTACCTGCGTGATATCGATGACGCTGACGATCAGGCCGGCTACGCCGCCGGTGTCGCTGCGCAGGGGCGCGCCGCGCAGCAGCATCGGGTGTTCGTCGCGCGCTTCGAGCTCCACCCCGGGCGGGGCCTGCACCGGGTGCGCGGCGTCGGCGTCGCCTTCGGCATAGACGCTGCGCAGCTGGTCCCAATATTCCAGCCCGGCCTTGGGCTGGACGAATACCTCGTTGATCAGCTCGCGAATGCCGGGGCGCGGTGCGTTCATGTCGGCCAGGGGCCCGAGCGTGCGCGGCGCCAGCAGCAGGCCGCGCCGATTGGCCAGCAGCACGCGGCCGCCGGGATCGCAGATCACGGTGGCTTCGGGCAGGCCTTCGAGCCCGTCCGCCAGGAATTGCCGCAAGTCGCGCAGGCGCGTGGTCATGCGGTAGACCGCGCGCATGCGGGTATCGAGGTTGCGGCCCGATTCGCCCTCGCCGGCGGGCATGGCCAGCAGGCCGGGCTCCTGCTCGAGCTGCGTGAGTTCGTCGGTGAGGAACTGCAGCGCCGCTTCCTGGCGCCGCCAGCTCCACAGCGGGTAGAGCAGGCTGCAACCCAGCACAGCGCTGGCCGGCGCGAACCAGAGGTGGCCGAGCACTACCAGCAGCAAGCTGGCGGCCAGCGTGCCGGCCAGCAGCACCACGGTGACCAGCAGCGCATTGCGCGGCGTCAGCATCAGCGAGGCCAGGCTCGCCAGCAGCACGGGCAGCAAGGTGCAGAGCCAGAACCAGGGCGCAGGCAAGGTCACGATCGCCGCGTCGCTCTGCAGCGTCTGCATGGTGTTGGCGATGATCTCCACGCCGCTCATGCCGTGGCCGTTGCGCGATACCGGCGTGGGGAACACGTCGCCCAACCCGCTCGCCGTGGCACCTACCAGCACGGACTTTGCGCGGAAGAAGCCGCGTGGCAACGTGCCGCCCAGTACATCGAGCACCGAGACCTGCCGGAACGTCCCCGGCGGCCCGGCAAACGGAATGCGCAGCCGGTAGTCGCGGGTCCAGCCATCGGCGCCGCGATCATCTGCGCTGCCGTCGTGCCGGTAGGAGGAGACCGGCCGCGGCGGCTTGCCGAAGCCGACCATCGCGGCCGAGAAGTGGCTCAGCTGGCTGCCCGGCAGCCCTTCCTGCAGGTACACCTGGCGGGCAATGCCGTCGAGGTCCAGCGCGATATTGATGTGCCCCACCTCGCTGCCCAGGCCCGTCAGCGGATAGCGCACCAGCAAGCCGCCCTGCCCCGCTTCTGCCAGCGCGGGCAGCACGACGTTGCCGGCGCGCGCCATGCTGCCTGCCAGCGCGCGGTCGTCCTCGGGATGCAAGGCGTCGGGCTCGGAGAGAATCACGTCGACCCCGATCACGCGTGGCGCGTCGGCGGCGATGCGCTCGATCAGGTCGGCCAGCACCCGGCGGCGCCAGGGCCAGCGGCCAATGGCCGATATGCTGGGGTCGTCGATGGCGACGATCACGATCTCGTCGCTGGCCGCGTGATGCTGGGCCGCGACCGACAGGTCGTAGACGGCCTTGTCGGCGCGTTCGCTCCAGCCCAGCACGGCGCACGCTGCCACCAGCGCCAGCACGGCGCTCGTCAACATGCCCCATTCGACCAGCGTACGGCGCTGGTAGCCAGCCATCATGCGTGCGGGCACGCGGCCCAGTGCGCGCGCGCGCGCGGCGAGTTGCGCCAGGCTAGTTGGCACGATTGAGCAAGCGTCCGCCGGCGCTGACGGGCTGGCCTTGCGCGTCGCGTACGTACTGCACCACCTCGATGCGCTGGGGCGCGGAGAAGTGCGGCTGGCGATCCGGGCTTTGGCGAGCCACCCGTACAAAATACGCGCCGCTGCCAGGCCGCGGCAGGCGGGCCTCATTGGTCTCGGTGCTGACGTCCGCCACGATCTGCGTAAAGGCGGCGTCGGATGCCATTTGCACGCGGTAGGCTTGCGCCGCGCCATTAGCGCTGGCCCCGCCGGCGGCCGGCCATGCGATCCGCAGGGTGTCGCCGCCATCGTCTTCCAGGCGCGGCTGCGGCGGCGACGGCTCCAGCGCGAACGCCACCGGCTCGCTCCAGGGGCCGGGCTGGCCACCGGCGTCGACCGAGCGCACACGCCACCACCAGCGGCCAGGCGCAAGCGCCTGGCTAGCCGAGGGCGCCGTGCCGCGCGCCTGCATGGCGCCTTGCGTGAAGTCCGCGTTGGGCGCCACTTCGAATTCGTATTGCGCCGCGCTGGCGACTTCGGCCCAGGTGAACATCGCCGTCTGGCCGTACGCGGTGCCATCGCGCTCGGGCGCCAGCGTAAAGGGCGCGGGCGGATTCAGGCGCACCACGAACGGCATCACCGCGCCCGCGCCGCCAAGGCGCCGGGCATCGAGCGCGCTCACGCCCAAGTACAGCTCGCCCTCGGGCAGGTCTTGCAGCGCGGCCTGCGTGCCCTCCACGGCCTGCGACGACAGGAGCTCGGTCTGGGCCGCATCGCGCGAGACCACCACGCGGTAGCTGGCGGCCTGCGCAACCGGCGTCCAGCTCACGGTGGCATGGCTTGCCAGCAGCGGCTGGGGCAGCGGCGCCAGCGCCGGCGCCGGCAGCAGCGCGGCGGGCCGCGCCAGGGCGCCTGCGGCCGATACACTGACGCCGTAGCCAGCACCCACGACTGCTTGCTGGCCGCGGCGCGAACGGGCCTGCACCTGGCCTTCGAGCACGGCGCTCTGGCTGGCGCCGTCCTCGGTGCCCACCCGAAAGCGCGTGCCGCGCACGCCGGTCACCAGCGATGGGGTGCGGATCTCGAAACGCCCCACGCCGGTGCCGCGCGGCGCCACGCGGGATTCCACCTCGCCCTGGCCGATGCCGATCACGGCATCGGTCAGGCCGGTGCGAGAGAAAGCGCGCAGCCGCTTGACTTCGATCGCTGTCGCCGGCGGCAACGCAACGCGCGAGCCGTCGCCCAGTTCCAGGGTGACGGTGCCGGACGCGCCGGTTTCAATGCGGGCGCCCTCGCGCAGCTCCATGCCGGCCTGCAGCGCGCGGCCATCGGCGCCCGCCGGCCCCGTCACGAAGACCACGCGGGCCGCTCCGTCAGTCACCGGGATGCGTGCCAGCGGGATGCGCAGGCGCATGCCGGGCGGCAGGCGGTAAGGGTTGGCCACCTTGTTCAAGACCTGCAGCTCGCGCCAGCCTGCGGGATTGACCATGAATCGGTCCGCCAGGCCAATCAGCGTGTCGCCCGGGCGCACCTGGTAGATAAAGTTGGCGCCCTCGGCGCCCGCAGGCTGCGCGGCGGCGTTGGCTGACCATGCGGCGCCAAGCACGCCAATCAATCCTGCCATGCCGATCGTACCGGCCACAGCCATCGCGCCCATCGGGCATGCCACACGCGAGCGCGCTGCAATGCCGGCCTTGCTGCCTGCTGCCTTGTCGAACCGCTTCATAAGCTCAGTCTTCCTGCTTGTGCTGCGAATCCTGCGGATCCTGCAAATCCTGCTTATCCCCATCGCCCGCGGCTTCGAAGCGGTAGCCATGCGAATACACGGAAGTCAGCCGCACGCCGTTCTCGGGCCGCAACGCCAGCTTGATCCGCAGCCGCGAGATATGGGTATCGAGCGTGCGCGAGCCGGCACCGATGGCACGGCCCCACACGGCTTGCTCCACCACCTCGCGCGACACCAGGCGCCCCAGGTTGCGGAACAGGAACAACGCCAGGTCGAACTCGCGCGGCGACATATCCGCCCGGCACTCGCCGAGGGTCACGGTGCGTGCCTGCGGATCGACACAGTAGTTGCCCACCCGGATCATGGCGCTGTCCTGCTGCGCCTGCGGATACGTGCGGCGCAGCAACGCGGACACGCGCGCCACCAGCTCGGCGCGGCGGATCGGCTTGATCATGTAGTCGTCGGCGCCCGCGCCCAGCCCCGCGACAATGTCCTCTTCCAGCGAGCGGCTGGTCAGGAACAGGATGGGGGGATTGCGACCGGAGTTCTGGCGCACCCAGGTCACCACCTCAAGGCCGCTGGTATCGGGCAGCTGCCAGTCCACCACCAGCAGGTCAAACGTTTGCTCGCGCAGCGCCCGCAGGAACGTGCTGCCACTGGCGAAGCACTCGCACTCGTGGCCAGCCGAGACCAGGATCTGCTGGATCAGCTCGGACTGGCTCTTGTCGTCTTCCACCGAAGCTATTCTCATACTTACCTCTTGCTTGCCACGTCTACTCTTCCAGATGCCACCACGCGCTTGCTGCACCACCGCAGGGGCAAATGCGCAACAACCCGGGCAGGCCGGGCGCCAAGTACGTAAAGGGGAATGGTACAGAATCAGGCGTCGCCACGCCAAGGATGGCGCGGGAGGGTGTTGCAGCGCGCCGGCGCAAAAGCCGGCGCGCGCGCCTTTACTGCAGCATGTAGGTTTCGTACTCGAGGCGGTCCAGCTTGCGGTCGAGCAGGTAGATCGCCAGGGCCACCACGATCAGCAGCGATGCCGCGAAGCCGTAGCCATACCAGGCCGGTCCCAGTTGCAGCGTCACGGCAGTGAAGGCCAGGTTGAGAATCACGAACAACCCGCTGAGCAGCAGCACTTCACGCCGGCGGTCGAGGTAGAAGTAGATATTGAGCACCCCGAGCAACACCACCTGCAGGCTGGCCCCGATCACGTCAACATACAGCAGCGGCAGGTAGAGCTCCGAAATGCCGAGCGCCGCCAGCACCCACTTGCCCGTGACAAACAGCACCAGCGCCGCAATGGCCTGCACCTTGACGATTTCGTACAGCCCCAGGCGGATCGTCTGCACCATGGTGTTGCGCATATCCTCGATATGCTCGAGCGAGCTGCCGCCGCGCACCGCGTTGTAGAAGGCGTCGTAGTACTCGACGAAGTCGGTCTCGATGCGCACCAGGAACACCGCCATGCCCGGGATGATTGCCAGGTAGGCCAGGAATACCGGGATGTCATAGATGATCGACGCATGCAGTGGCCCGATGACTTGCTGCCCCGTGGACGGCGAGTACCAGAACATGAACTTGTCGAGCCAGATGCCGAGGTTGTACAGCAGCCCGATCAACATCAGGCTTGGATAGGCATAACGCCGCTGGAACACCTCGAACGACATGAAGCGCTGGCTGGTGTAGTTGCGGTAGATCAGCACCACCATGGCCGTCAGCAAGCACAGCTGGCCGGCGACAAACCCCAGCAGCAGGCCCTCCAGGCCATGGTTGCGCAGCGCCAGCGCCGCCACCACCGTCAGCGTATAGCCCAGCAGGAAGGTCCAGACGATGGCCTTGTACTGCTTCATGCCCGTCAGGAAAATCACCGCGATCCAGATATTGCTCATGACCACGAAGCCCGCGGTCATCAGCAACCGGTACAGCACCGACTGCGCCGGGAAGGCGAACAGCGCGCAGCCGATGCCGATGGCGCCCGACAGCGCCGTGACCAGCAGGGCCACCGCATGGTAGTTCGACAGCACCAGGTCATCGCGCTTCTCGAACAGGCGGTCCGAGGTAAAGCGGGTGAAGGCCAGCTGCAACGGCCCGGTCAGGATCAGGCTGACCGCAATCAAGTAGGTCACCGACACCTGGAACTGTGTCACCAGGCTGCCCGGCACCACAAACGGCAGGCTGAGCACACCGATCAGCAAGATGCCGACGATCGACAGGACCCACGGCCCGGAGCTGATGATGCCGGCATAGGCGTACGCGCCGAGCATGCCCGACAGGCTGTCCCGCCGCAGCATCTTGCGAAGTTCGAAACCAATCCCCGCCATCTCAGCGACCTCCCTTCATGGGGCAGCCCGCGGCCTGGGCCGCCTTGGCGGGGGATCCGCCAGCGGACGGCTGCGCATTCGGCTGCGCCATCAGGTGCGTGTACAGCTCGCGGTAGCTACCCACCATCATCTCCTGCGTGTAATAGCGCTCCACGCGCCGGATGCCGGCTTGCTGCGCGGCATGCCATGCGTCCGGGGAACCCAGCAGGCCGATGGCCTTCTCGGCCAGCGCGGCCGGGTCGGCAATGCGCACCACGTCGCCTGCGGCGCCCAGCGCCGCATCCTCGCCGGGCAGGCCGAAGATCAGTTGCCGGCATGAGCCGACGTCGGTGGTCACGCACGGCACGCCGGCGGCAAAGCCTTCCAGCACTACCAGCGGCAATGCCTCGCTGATGGAGCTGAGCACCAGCACGCCCACCTTGGGCAGCAGTTCATCGATGCGCTGGAAGCCCAGGAACTTGACCTTGTCAGCGAGGCCCAGGCTTTCGGCCAGGCTGCGGCATTCCCGCGCGTAATCCGGATCCTCGTCTTCCGGGCCAGCGATCCAGCCTTGGGCATCGGGGTATTGCCGCACCACGGTGAGCATGGCGCGGATAAAGGTCTTGATGTCCTTGATCGGCACCACACGGCCGATCAGGCACAGCACCGGCGGCACGCCCGGGGCGCGCGGCGCGCGCAGC
>NZ_BAAILO010000649.1:12835-47374 GCF_054589115.1 Cupriavidus sp. 8B
GCGCGGGCGCCATCCGTGACCTGGCGCAGGCGGTTGCCTTCGTAGAGCGCGACGATGGTGTCGCCGGCGTCGTAGCAGACGCGGCCCAGCGTTTCAAAGAAGCGCACCCACAGCTCGCGGAAATAGCTGATCTGCGAGATGTCGCGCTCGAACACGTTGCGGTTGTCGCGGATCCACTGGCTCTGGAACAAGTCGATCTTGCGTTCCTTGGTGTAGATGCCGTGCTCGGACACCAGCAAGGGGCGTCCCGTGCGGTAGTGCAGCATCGCGCCCAGGAAGCCGGCATAGCCGGTGGACACCGTGTGGTAGACCTTGGCCGGGATCAGCCCTTCGGCAATGCGCGCAAGCTGCCACAAGGGCTTGTGCATGATGCGCACGGTCCAGAAGTAATCCGTGAAGGACGGGTCCGTGCAGTACTGGCGGTACTGCTCGGTGATGGTCCGCCACGCATGGCGGCTGTACAGGAATGCGTCTTCCGACAGGCTGCCGCCATCGGTGAGCTCGGGCATCAGCTCGCGGATCAGCTCGCCGGCTTCCTGCTCGCGCCCGGGCTGGCGCAGCACCTCGTGCAACTGCGCCGAGGCGGCGAAGGTGACGGGGTCGCCGTCGCTGCCCTGCACCAACGGAGGCGGGGGAAAATCGTAGAGGAAATGCGTTTCAAGGTGCACGACGTTGTCGGGCAGCGCGTAGACCATGTCGCCATAGTCTTCGCGGCGGCTGCCGATGAAGACGATGGCGAAGCGGACGTCCGGAAACGCCCGGATCATCTGGTTGACCCAGCTCGACACCCCGCCGCTCACATACGGAAAGGTGCCCTCCAGCAGCAGGGCCACATCGGCCGAGTCGGCCCGGGGCAAAGGGATATCGCTCATGATTGCCAGTAACGCAGCAGCGGCCGTACCAGTGGCAGCGGCGATGGGCTGTCGAATGACAGCAAGATGGCGCGCACGGCGGCGTAGTCGCGCTCCAGATAGGCGGCTTCGGCCAGCAGCGGCAGCGTGCGCTCGCGCGCAAAGCCAAGCAGCTCGGCCCGCTCCAGCCACTCGCGCGCTTGCGCGGGCTCGTTGCGGGTCAGGGCCAGGCGGCCGCGCATGTACCACAGGCCGGCCTGGGCGGCGTCGACCTCCAGCGCGGCGCGCGCATGGCGCTCCACCTGGTCCGCCGTGTAGCGATAGACGTCGCCTTGCACCAGGTTCTGGTAGATCAGTTCCCAGTACAGGTCGGCCAGGCGCTTGTCGATCTCGCCGCGCTCGCGGTCGTCCTGCGCGGCTTCCAGGCGCGGCAGCTCGGCAAGGATATGCTGCGTCAGTTGTTTCTCCGCGCCGTCCAGCATGCCGTAGGCCAGCAGACGCACGTCGTCGGCACTGTCGGCCAGCAGGTCGCGCAGCACCGGGCTGGAGGTGCGCGCCGGCATCGACTGCATGGCCACCAGCGCGGTCATGCGCTCGGGCAACGGCGCACGCGTGTTGCCAAGCTGGGCGCGCAAACGCGCGCCGCCACCATGGGTGACGCGCGAGATCAGGTGCGTGACGAACACCGGCAGCCCGACCAGGCCGATGCCGGCCGTGGGGCGGCGCCCCGGGAAGAAGCGCGCGATCAGCAGGCTGCCGACGCAGACGAGGGCGCCGGCCATCGGCACCAGGAAACAGAACGCGAACAGGTAGCCATAGCTCCACGCGAACGGCACGCGCAAGCGCCGGGGCAGCAGGCGCCACAGCACCATCGCGATCATCGCCGCGGCAATCCCCTGCGCCAGCAGGAAGCTCAGCAGCAACGGGGTGCTGGTACCGGCGCGCGCCAGTAGCGCCAGGGCAGCGATTTGCGCGGCGATGCCGCCGATGCCGAGCTTACCCACGGGCAACCTCGCCTAGTGCCACCGGTACCGGTACCGGCGCCGGTTGAACATCCACATGGCAACGATGCAGCAACCGGATCAGCGGCTGCACCGGCGCGTTGGCAGGCACGGCCAGCGTATGCACGCCGATGCGCGCCGCTTCGAAATCGGTGCCGAACTGGGCCCGCAGCATGTCTTCGATCCGCACCAGGTAGGCCGAGGCCGCCTCGTTGCCCGACAGCGGCATCAAGGTGAGCAGGGCACGCTGGTGCGCGCTGGTCAGCGGCCAGGCCACGTCGAGTGCGCGGCGGCTGCGGATGACCTGGTCGAACAGCGCATCGCGCGATTCGTCGAGATCGAACACCAGCGCCACGATCGTGCTGTCGATGCCGCTGTCGCGGCGCAGGCGGGACAGGCGGGCGTAGTCCAGCGCGAAGTCGTACGGGCAGCCGGGAATCGCGGCCTCGATGGCACGCGTGGACACGGCATGCTCGACGCCATCGGCGTAGTAGCCCATCAGCACCATCAGCAACTGCAGGTTCTCGTAGCTGAGCGACAGGAACGGCATGCGCTCGACCACCAGCAGGCCCACCAGCTTGTCGGCCCCGGACAGCACCGGCGCCACCGCCACATAGCGGGTCTGCGGATGGTCCGGCGACTGGCGCGACAGCCCGCCGGCCTGCAGGTGCGCCAGCTGGCGCGTCTCCAGGCAGTGGCGCACCAGCACATCTTCGGGGTCGAACTCGAATGCCGGGCCGATCTGCGCCGAGGCTGTGGCGGATACGGTCGCGCCATCGACCGCGTAGAGCGCGGCCGCTTCGAGCTGGCACGCCTGCGCCACCACCTGCAGCATGGGGCGCGCGCCAACCAGTACGCCACCCGGTACGGCATCTTCCAGCGTCACCGCACGCATTTGCGACAGCGTGTCGCGCAGCGTGGTGGGCTTGGCCAGCAGGTCGTTCTCCAGTCGCGCATGGGACACGCGCAGCAGGTAGTGGTTCTTGGTCAGCGCCGCGAGGCGCTCTTCCAGGTAGCGGTTGACGGCGCGCGCGCGCGCCAGCCGCGTGCCCCAGACATCGCCGAACTGTCCGGCAACCAGCACCGTGAGCAGCCCGCCCAGGAAGAACAGGCGCGGGAACTCACCCGGCTGCGCACCGATCTGGTGAAAAAAGAACCAGCCGCCCAGCATCATCAGCACGCTGCCCACGCCAATCAGCGTGCCGTAGCGCAGCGCCAGGATGACCGGCAGCAGCCATGCCCAGGGAAAGCCCAGGTCCAGCAGCAGGGGGTTGTTGGGCAGGAGCAGGTATCCCACCCCCATCGCCAGGGCCATCGTCACCACCAGCTCGACCGCAGAGACCGGTCCGCTCGTGGCGGGCGCGAGCAACCGCAAATAGCGGCCGCCCGCGCCGATGCCCTGTCCTTCCCGTATCTTGTCGGCTGTATTGGCCACGATCACGCTCTCCTGCGGTTCAACCCTGGCGCAGCGGCGCCAGCAGGCGGCGCAGCAGCTTTTGCGCGGTACCCGACAGCGACTCACGGCTCCAGCCACTGTCGCTGCCGGTGGCGGACCAGACGGCTTCGCCCGTGCTCACGTCCAGCAGTTGCAGCGAGATGCCCACGGCCGGCTCGCCATCCACACCGACCTTGTAGCGCCATTCCTGCACCGCGCCGGTGAGGGCATAGCGCATCTTCTGGGTACGCGCCCACTCAAGCGCCTTGCCCACCGACTCGCGCTCCGCCGGCTCGAACAGCGTTTCCGGGTTCAGGTTGGCCGGGTAGCGCTTGACGTTGGCGATGCCGCCGGTCTTCAGCAGGCTTTCCGCGATGGCCTCGGCGCGCAGGCCTGCTTGCGGCGTCTCGGTGTAGTTGACGATCGGCAGTATCGCCACCGACTCGCCGGCCGGCAGCGCGGGTGCGCGACCAATATCGGTCACCGCGCATCCGGCCAGCCACAGCGCTGCGCCCAGCGCACCGCACCAGCCCAGCAGTCGTGCTGCGCGGTTCTGCTTCGTGCTAGTTTTTTCCATGACTCTCTCCCCTTCTCGATTGCATACAGTGAACCGGCACGCTCGCGTGCCCGCCCGGATTAAAAAAGCCATCTGTATCGAATACCCACTTCGGTCAGCGGCGTGCCGCCATTGCGCGCCGCGGTTTCGTGCTGCACATACATGGACAGGTGGTCGTTGCCGAACACCTTGCCGGCCACGCCCAGTTGCGCCCGGAAGTTCTGCCCGGCGCGGGTGTCGTGCAGCAGGCCGATTTCGGCAAACGGCCGCCACTTGTGCGTGTAGTCGTCGATCAGCTCGGTGCCGAAGCCGAAGGTCACGCCAGCCTGCGTAAAGCCCTGGGGCATGTAGAACCCCGGCGTGGCTTCATCGTCAGCGGGCACCAGCGTGGCGAGCTTGCTGCTGAGCGTGCCGCCGCGCGCGTTGTAGGTGGCATGGGTGCCGACCAGGCGCACCGTGTAGTCCGGGTAAGCGGTACGGATGCGGTAGCCAAGCTCCAGGTCATACACCAGGCCATGGCCCAGCTGCGAGCCGTCCTGGCCGCGGAAGCGGTCGTACTCGATGCGAGCGCCGGCGAATTCGCGCAGGCTGAAATTGTAGGTCGCGCCCAGGCCGAGCACATCCTTGACGCCTCCGACCCGCAGCGCCGCCGATTCGTCGGCGCTCTGGTTGATGCCGGCCAGCGTGGTGAAACTCAACCGGCTGCTCTCGCGCCACTCGCCGGTGAAGCGCGCGGTGGTCACGCTATCCAGGCCGTCGCGCCGGCCCACGCCGAGGCGCCAGCGCAGGTGCTGGTCGCGGTAGCCGAGCGACAGCTCGCCACGCTTGTCGATTGAGGGCACGCCGGTCAGCTGGGTCTGGTCCACGCTGTGCTGGGTGCGCCAGGCGCCGCGCAGGTTGAGGTCGTAGCCATCCCACAGGCGCACGCCGCCAGCCAGGCTGTAGTCGAAATAGCTCAGCGGGCTCTGGCGCTGGTACGTCACGCGCGGCTCGATGGCTTGCGCATTGAACAGCAGCGTGTCCTGCAGGGTTTCCTGCAGGCTGTCGTCGGTGCGGATGGTCTCCTGCGTCTCAAACGCCAGCGTCTGCGCGGCGCCGAGCCGGTCAAGCTGCACGTTGGCTTCGATCTGGTTGTCCACCGGAATGCGGCCGGCCTGGCGCTCCAGCACGCGGTCGAGCGCAGCCAGGTCCTGGTTGGCCAGCGCCAGCGTGATCTCGGCATAAGCCGGGCGCAGCAACTGGCGGGCATATTGACGCGCCAGCCAGGCACGCGCCAGTTCGTTGGATTCATTCGACAGGGCCCAGGCCAGCGCCACTTCCTTGGCGGCGGAGGAAACCACGGCCTGCTGGCGCACTTCGCGCTGCACCACACCAGGCGTCGTCTTCGGATCGAGCGGCGGCAGTCCGGGGATCTCACCCAGCCGCGAGGCCGGATTGGCGGGACCGGTCCAGTTGGCGGCATTGCTGCCGGCCATCACGGTGCGGTCGCCGCGCAGCATCTCGATCACCAGGCGCCGCGACACATCGCCCGAGGCAAAGATCTGCCCGAGCGCCACGGTCTGGCGGCGCAGCTCGGCCGGGGCGGGGCCGCCCTGCGGGTCTTCTTCTTCCGCGGCCGGATCCATGCTGCGGGGATCCGAGGCGCGGCGCCCGGCCGCGGGCTGGTCCTTGTGCAGGTCGACCCAGGCCTGGCGGCGCAGGCGCCAGCCGGTGCTGGTCTGGCCGATGGCATCGTAGGCATCGGCGGCCAGGCCCAGCCAGAGCGGATCGGCGTTCTTGCCGTCGGCCATCTTGCGCAGGTAATGCAGCGCGGTGCGGCCGTCCTGGAAACGCATGCTGCCGGCGGCAAAGGCGCCCCACAGGTCGGGGTTGCCCTCGGCCTCGCCCTTCAGGCGCAGCATCATGGCGCGCACTTCGGTATCCGAGCCGAGATCGACCAAGGCCCACATCAGCGCGGCCTGCGTCTCGCTGCCGGCGTCGGGCAGAGTGGCGGCGCGGCGCAGGTCGGCGAGCGCCAGCTCGCGCTCGCCACGGGCGCGCTGGTATTCGGCACGCATGGCCAGGAAGCGGCTGGACTGCTCGGCCTGCTTCAACTGGGCAGGGGTCATGCCCTGCAGCAACGTGGCAACGCGGCCGTAAGCACGCGCGCGGGTGTAGTAATTGATGGCGAGCTCGAGCGACACGAGCTTGCCGCCCTTGCGCCAGCTGGCCTCGGCAATGCGCCCGGCGTCGATGGGCGAGCTGTCGTAGAAGTCCATCAGGTTCGAGAAATCCGATTCCTCGGTATCGCGCACTTCGGCCAGGCAGTCATTGCGGCCGGCGCCGGGAGGCATGGCCATGCAGTGGTCGTCATGCGTCTCGGCCATGGCCAGCATCAGTTGCCGGTAGCCTTGCTCGAGCAGGTCGCCGCGCTGGTTCAGGCGCGCCAGCTCGGTCAGGGTGCGCCAGAACTCGATGTCGGTGGAGCGCGCGGTGCGCATGGACGGCACCATGGCCTGCAACGCTTCGGCCAGCTTGCCGCGCACATAGAGCAGATTGGCCTGCTTGAGCGCGTACTGCGGGCGCGGGCCAAAGCGCTGCTGCAATTCGGTGTAGAGCTCGAAGGCGCGGGCATCCTTGCCGGCGCGCTCGGCCAGCTCCGCCTGGCGCTCCATGACCGGGCGCGCGTTCGGGCCGCGGCTCAGGCTTTGCAGGAAGGCCAGGCCTTCCTCGGGCTCGCCCATCCGTTCGTAGGTGGCGACCACCTGGTCGACGGTGGCGAGATCGCCGGTGCCGGCGCGGTGGCGCAGCGCGGCCAGGTAGGCACGATCGTCGTTCAAGCCGGGAGCCAGGCGCAGCACGGCCTTCCAGGCGGTCTCGTCATTGCTGGCCTGGGCATATTCGAGCCAGCTCTTGAGCGCTACCGTGGGCTGGCGATTCCACTCAGCGACCTGGGCCAGGCGTTCGCGCCAGCGCGCCGCGCCGGGCTGGCGCCGCACCGCGGTCTCGGCGACGCGCTGAGCGTCGTCGAGCTTGCCGGCGGCCAGGAATACCTGGAACGCGAGCTCGTAATCGTCGGCATTGAAGGCGCGCTCGGCCGCGGTCGGGGCGCCGGAGGCCGCGGCAGCGGGCGTACCGGCGCCAGCAGTATCCGCCACGCGGCGCAGGTGCGGCATCGCGGCGTTGCCCATGGCGCGGCGCAAGGCCAGGCCACGCGGGCCGTCAAGGAAGATCACGCCCTGCGCGGCCCATGGCTGGGTGGCCGCTACGCGGCGCACTTCGGCCCGTTGCAGCGATGCGCCCTCGGGCGCGGGCTGCAGGCTCGGCGGCAGGCGCAGCAGCCGCTGCACATAGCGCGCGGCCTGCTCGGGGCGGTTGGCGGCCAGCGCCAGCTTGGTCAGGTAACGCAGGACTTCCGCGCTCTCCAGCAGCTTGCCGCCGTGCTGCTCGGCCTGGGCCAGCGCCTTGTCGAGCTCGTTGCCGGACTGCAGCGTCTTGAGCGCGGCCAGGTAGAGGCGGCGCTGCTCGGCCGGATCGGTGGCGCGGGACTGCGCGGCAAACAGCGCGTCGGCCGCCTGCTGGTAGTCGCCGCCTGCGAGCGCCGCTGACGCAGCCTGTGCATTCCAGAGCTCCGCGCGAGCAGGGTCGCTCTTGGCCAGCGCACGGTAGAACGCCTGTGCCGGCTTGAGCGCGTTGATCGAGCGCGCGGTGGTGGCCAGCTCTTCCAGGTCGGCGCGGCCCCACTTCATGGCCGCGGCCTGGTCGAGCATCCCGCCGAGCTTTTCGACGTACTGCTTGCGCTCCGGGGTGTCCGGCAGCGCGGCAAACGCGCGCTGCTGCGTGATCTCGATGCGGGTACGCAGGATCTGGTTAGGCAGCTCGGCGTCGGCGGCATTGGTGTTGGTGTTGCGCACCGGCCCTTGCCGGTTGGCCGCGGAACTGGCCGCATAACGCGCCTCCAGCCGGGACAGCATGGCTTCGGCCTCATCCAGCCGGCCCGTGCGCGCGTATTGCTCGGCCAGCACCGCCATGAAGCCGCTGTCGTCGGGCGTGGCCCGCCACCAGGCTTCCAGGTAGGCCATGCTGAGGCCGTCCACTGCCCGGCCTTCGCCCAGCAGGCGTTCGCGCAAGGTTTCGCGCGGGAACATCAGCGCCAGGCCGATCCCCACCATGGCGGTGAAGGTCAGCACGAACGCTGGCGGCAGGAGCCGCTCGCGCTCAGGCAGCGCAGGTGATTTCGACGCTTTGCTTGGCATTGTTGGGATTGGGAACGGGAGTGGTATCGAAACGCAGCGTGCCGCGCTCCTGCACGCCCTGCACGGGCTTGCCATCGATGGCAATCCGGCAACGGTCCGCGCCTGCGAGGCGGAAAAATGGCTTGAAGTAGCCGCTGAAGTCAAAACGGATGCGCTGTGCGCTGCCCTGTCCGGTGCGCTGCCAGTTGCGCACGAAGCCGCTGGCCTCGGCGATCTCGGGGCCGGCAGGAGCCGCGGCGTTCGGTGCGTTCGGCCCACGCATCACGATGCGCGAGGCGCCATCGGCCAGGTGCACGTAGACGCCACCGCCGGGCGCTGGCGAGGTGCCGGTGACGCCTTGCGAGCCGGCCACGTCGGGCACGTCCGCGCCCGTCCAGCGCACATTGCGCAGGTTGGCGTCGCCGCGCACGATCCAGGAGGCCGGCTGCCCGGCGTCGCCGCCCAGCTCGCGCGCCACCGCCATGCCTTGCCAATCGATCACCTTGCGCACGTAGTCGGTGGCATGCACCGGCATCAGCGGCTGGCTCAGCACGTAGTCATAGACCTTGCGCAGCGCCTTGAGCGAGGCAGCCTTGGTGCCGGAGTAGTTGTGATAGTAGATGTTGACCGACTTGAAGCGATACGGCCGGTCGGTCAGCTCAAAGGTCTCGATCACGCGCTCGAAGCCGTAGTAGGGGCCATGCCAGAGATTCGTGTAGACGTTCTCGTTCTGGTTGGGCGCGAAGATCTGGAAGGTACCGTCGGCCTTGTTCACGCCGATCGGCGAGATCGCGGTCCAGGTCGGGTTGCTGCGCGTGATCAGCGTATCGCCGCCGTTCATGTTGAGCACGCCGGCCTGGTCGGTCAGCTTGATGGCTTCGGCGGGCGGCTGGCAGTCGCCTGACCACAGCAGCATGCTGACCGGCTTGCCAGGGGGCGCCAGGGTACGGTTGATATATTCGATCGAGCCGCCGATCTCGCGCTTGAGGTCCATCGTGTAGCCGGGAATCGCCAGGTGGAAATCGTCGTCGCCTTCGGTGGCTTTCTCCGAGTGCGAGCCGCCGGGCACCGTGCGGCCCCACTCGAAGGGATGCGAGAAGGTGTGGCTCGCCACCTCGACATAGGGCTGCGCAAAGATCCTGCGGGCGATCGGCTCGAGCTGCGCGGTCAGCTTGGGATACATGCCGTCGCTGGCCACCTCGCCCTGGATGATCGACATCGTCATCGGCAGGCGATAGCGGTCCCAGATCTCGCGGAACAAGACTTCACCGGAAAAGCCGCCGCCGGGAATCTCGGCACGCGAGGCAAAGCCGTCGCCGTCCACGTGCACGGTCAGCAGGCGGCGTCCGTTTTCGGTGGTGACGTCCGGCACCGGCATGGTCGGCAGGCGCAGCGCCTCGCGCAGGAAGGACAGCGGCTGCACCACCCAGCGGTCCTGGTCGTTGGCGCTTTGCCGCACCGCGTAGGGCCCAAGCACGTAGCCGCCCCAGGGGGTGATCGCGGCCGCGTCGTAGGTCAGCGTGCCCGAGTGCAGTCGCAGCAGGGAGCGAAAGCCAGGGCCACCGCCCACCTGTACCGGCGCCGCCTGCGTGCGGTCCGGCGCCACCGGCATCTCGAACCCCATCATCGGGTCCTTCGACACCACGTCCGCCTTGACGCCGACCTTGCCCTTGACCGAATTGAGCTGCAGGCTCGATGCCAGCACTCCGTTCATGCGCGCGCCGAAATCGTTCAGGAACACCACCGGCACGCCCTGGTCGATATTGCGCTGCACCCAGCTGAAGAAACGCCCGGGCTGGTCGCGCACGTTGCCAGCCATCCAGATCACCACGCCGGCGTAGCGGTCCGGGCCGATCTCTGGCAGCGGCTGGCTGGCTTCGGCAAAGTCCACGCGATAGCCCAGGTAGTTCAGCGGCATGGAGACGAAGCGCACGCCGGCGGAGTCGTCGATCGACACGCCCGGCTCGCGGTCCTGCACCACCAGCACCCGGCGCGGCATGACCTCGATGTTGCCGATGCCAACCGTCTGCAGGCCGGGGTCGGCGACGTAAGGGATGATGTCCAGCGCACGGATCCGCGCGGCGGTGTCGCGCGCGCACTTGCGCTCGGCGGGCGGGCAGTAATCGATCGAGATCACCGGCAGGCGGTACTGCTCGCGGATCGTGCGGGCCTGGCCGAGCAGCCAGTTGCGATCGGCCTCGCTCACTTCGGTGTAGCGCTTGCCGCCCTGGTCCCAGCCGCGGTACAGCGATTCGAACGCAACCGCGTAGGCCATCTGGTTGACCTGCGGCAGGATCTCGAAACCACGGTTGAAGATCAGCTTGGCCTCTGGATAGCGAGCCTTGATGGCACGGATCACCGCCACCATGCCAGCCTCCTGGCGGGCGCGCTCGGCGTCCGTCTTGGCTTTGAGCTGGTAGGAATCGAGCGTGTCGAGGAAGAAGCCACGAAAGCCGCGCTGCCACAGCGGGGCGATGACCTTATCCACGTAGAAGGCGGGCCAGCCCTCGGCCGCCTGGTCGACCAAGCGGGCGCCCCAGGCATCGTTATTGCCGATCAGCCAGGCCTTGGGAATATCTTTCAGGTAGGAACGCGACGGCGCGACCTCGCCAATGCTGACGTAGGAAAACCATTGCGTATTGGGCGTGGCGGCGGTGTGCGGATCGAAGCCGCTATCGGGCTCGACCACGGCGATATCGAACGCCTGCAGGGAGTCCACCGGCGGCTTGCTGCCGTAGTGGAAGGCAATGTTCGGGGTGCGAGAGCCTGCGGTAGCCAGTGTCTGTGCCTGCGCCTGCGCCGGGCACAGCCAGGCTGCAAACACGGCCAGCAGTGCGCCAAGCCAGGCTCTCATCATCGGCGTGCCCGGGCTTGCTTGACGCAGGCCTGCCACGCGGCGCATGACGCCGTTCAATCGCAACAAACTCACTTGTTGACCCCTATTTTCTTGATATTTTTATATCCCGCCCCGGAAGAGCTCGCTTGTGCTTGCCGCCAACACGCTGGTCGCGCTTGGTGCCGCCATGCGATGCATTCCGGGTATGGCTGTTCCCATCCACTTCTTCCTGCGCTACCCGACATGTCAGGCAGTCCCCCGCAGGCCAAGCTCAAAGTGCATATCTAAGCACTATGGGCGAGAATTCTGAGGCATGTGGGCAATCGTGCATATAGGCATTTAGGACTAGGGAATATGCACTAGTGCAAATGCATGCCGGTGTCACAATGCCTGGCTAGCACCAATTCCCGGGTTTCGATCGCGCGAAGGCCCGCTGATGGAACCCGCCGCACCTGGCCGCGCCAGGTGTTTCAGTGCCGGGCAAGCTGATTGTTGTCTCGGTACTTTCTACATTTTTGTCGTTTTCTTCATCGACAAAGTATCACAGCGCGTGGCGCAAACTCGACGCTGTTGCGACCCGAGGGTACGAAAACAAGGAATCGCGCGATGGCCAGGGCCGGAATACAACGGTCCGCGGCGACCAGCGCCGCAAAATGAATAGTAGATCACGCGCCTCGGACCCAATGTCAACAATTGTCACGCATGGCGGTTACGGGGCAATTCCAGCGCTGCGCTGTGTAGAATTTTTTCAAACAAAAAAACATCTTCACCTCGGCACGAATGGACCGGACAAGCTCCGGCCATACGCCGCATTCGGGAATGTCGCAGGCCACGAGCTGGCTCACGCACGGGCTCCACGCAATACGCAATACGCGCGCGAACCCACCTTCGAAGGCAAACTCCTGCGCAGCGATGCTGCGCCGAACTCGATGGGGATCTCATGCAGTCAGATGCGGGCACTGCCGTGATGGCACTGCTTGTCCTGTTCACCGCCACGCAAATCATCCTCGCGGCCCTGATGCTGGCTTTGCGCCAAAGCGCCGTGGGCCGCGCTTGGGGCGCCGGCCAGGTGCTGGCCTGCGCGGCTGGCCTGTTGGTGATCGACGCGCTCGGTGGGCCAGCCTGGTTCCTGCTGGTGGCGCCTGCCCTGGGCGTGGCCGCCCAGTTGCTGATCCATCGCGGCATATCGCTGACCGGTGACCGCCCTTCGGCACCCGCGCCGCTCACTGCCGGCGTGCTTGCCATCTCTGCCGTGCTGGCCGCCGCCGCGCTGGGCAGCGGCAGCCGCCTGGCCGAAGTCACCGGCTACGTGGTGGCCGCCATCACCGCCGGCTTCACCCTGGCCTGCCTGCTGCGGCGCCCGCTTGCGCTGACCCGCCACAGCCGTCCGCTGGTGCTGGCCGCGTGCGGCCTGCAACTGCTGGCGCAATGCTGCGGCCTGTACGCGGTGCTGGAAGCCGGCGCCCCGGTGCCGGCCCTGAGTGCCGATGCCTTGCTCCAGCTGCGCCTGCTGCCCGCCTTTGTGGCGATCCTCGCTGGCCTGGCGGGCTTCACGCTGATGACCATGGAAGCCCTGCTGGCCGAGCAGGAGAAGCAGGCACGCCTCGATGCATTGACGGGGCTGCTGAACCGCGGCGCCATGGATGGCGCGGCGAAGGTGCTGGCCGCCGAATTCAACCGCCACGGCCATCCGCTGAGCTGCCTGGTGATCGACATCGATCGGTTCAAGCGCATCAACGACAGCAGCGGCCACCGCGCCGGCGACCGCATCCTGCAGCAGATCGGCCGCGTCCTGAAGGAAACGCACCGCGGCGCGGACCTCGCGGGCCGCTACGGCGGTGAGGAGTTCTGCGTGCTTTGCCCCCATACCACCGAAGCCGATGCCATCCTGCTGGCCAACCGCATCCTGCGTGGCATCCGCGCCATCGCATTGCCCCACGAGCTTGGCGGGTTCGCCAGCGCCAGTATCGGCGTGGCGCAGATCCGCGAGCGCGAGGAGGGTGGGTCGGCAAGCTGGGACAAGCTGTTTGGCAGCGCGGACCGCGCCTTGTATGAAGCCAAGCGGCGTGGCCGGGGCCGGGTCGTGCTCGCCTCCGAACTGGAAGCGCTGCCGGCGCATGCGCTCTGCCTGAGCGCGCGCGCCGAGGCCTGCCACTAAGCGCCGGCGCTCGCCAATATGACGGGGAAATCGCATTGTCGATGCGCCGCCCGTTAGAATCCTCCAACGCATGCCTGTCCGGACCCGTTTGCAAGTCCGGTTCGAAACCATTCCTGGAGATCCTAAATGAAGGCCGACAACATCCTGCAAACCATTGGCAATACACCCCATATCCGTGTTCAGCGGCTCTTTGGCGATAGCCATCAGGTCTGGATCAAGTCCGAGCGCGCCAACCCGGGAGGCTCCATCAAGGACCGTATCGCGCTGTCGATGGTCGAGGCAGCCGAGCAATCCGGCGTGCTCAAGCCGGGTGGCACCATCATCGAGCCCACCTCGGGCAATACCGGGATCGGCCTGGCCATGGTGGCGGCGGTCAAGGGCTACAAGCTGGTGCTGGTGATGCCGGACAGCATGTCGGTGGAGCGCCGCCGCCTGATGCTGGCCTACGGCGCCAGTTTCGACCTGACCCCGCGCGAGATGGGCATGAAGGGCGCCATTGCTCGCGCCGAGGAACTGGTGGCGGCCACGCCGGGCGCCTGGATGCCGCAGCAGTTCGAGAATCCCGCCAATATCGACGCCCACGTCAACACCACCGCGCTGGAAATCCTGGCGGACTTCCCGCAGGGCATCGACGCGCTGATCACCGGCGTGGGCACGGGCGGGCATATCACCGGCTGCGCCCGCGTGCTCAAGCAAAAGTGGCCCGCGCTGAAGGTCTACGCCGTCGAGCCCGTGGCCTCGCCGGTCATTTCCGGCGGTGCGCCCGCGCCGCACCCGATCCAGGGCATTGGCGCCGGCTTCATCCCCCGCAACCTGGATACCGCCCTGCTCGATGGCGTGATCCAGGTCGACGCTGAGCCGGCACGCGAAATGGCGCGCCGCGCCGCGCGCGAGGAGGGCATGCTGGTGGGCATTTCGTCGGGCGCCACCCTGGCCGCGATCGCGCGCAAGCTGCCGGACCTGCCGGCCGGCGCCACCGTGCTGGGCTTCAACTACGACACCGGCGAGCGCTATCTCACCGTGGAAGGCTTCCTGCCCGCCTGAGGACACGCAGCATTGCTGGATTCTCTTCGGGCAGCGGGGCGCGCGGTGAACCATACTGGAGATTGACGGGCGGCAAGCGCAGGCAAGCGCGGGCCGCCGAATTTGCCGATATGACGCGCCCGCGGCCCGTCCGCCCCGCGCGGCAGGGCTTGCTACGGCGTTGATACACAAGCTTTGACACAAGGAGAAGGAGCTGAGATGACCATCCCGAGTTATGAAGTCGCCCGACTGGCGTCCCTGGCGGTGCGGCTTGCGCTATCGTCCGGCCTGTCGCACGAAGAGATGCAGGCTGCGCTCAGCCTCGCGGCCACCATGATCGAGCAGGACGAAGGCGCAACGCCCGAAAGCACGGCGGCGGCAAAGGTGCCGCACGCCAAGGTGACACGAACGATCCACTGAAGGCGCGCAGCGCGCCCCCCTCAATCCAGCAAACCCGCCCAATACAGCTCCGCCGCCGCCAGCACCGCCCGCATCTGGGTGGTGTGCGCCAGGCGGAACGCGTCGCCATACACCGTCTGGTCCGGGAATTCGGTGACCAGCGTGAACGGCACGGTTGACCGGGAATCTTCGAAGATCATGCAGGGAATGCCGTTTAGCACCGGAAACGGCACCTCACCGGCGTGGCTGCCCCAGGTCGCCAGCTGGCGGGCATTGAACGCGGCCAGTTCCGGCGAAGCCGCCAGTTGCGCGGTCAGCGCCTGCATGAAAGCCATGCCATCGCGCCCGGCGTGGTGGCGCAAGATCAGGAAAAAGCCCTTGGGAATGGTCCAGGTCTCGAAGCCCGGCGGCACGTAGCCGGTGAGCGGCCGCGTCCATTCGTGGGCGGGGTATCCGTGCAGGCTCATGTGCAACCCGGCGCCGGTGCGCTCGATGGCTTCCAGCCGGGCCGCTTTCTCCACGAAGGGCGGCGCCGTGCGTGCCTCCAGGTCGTCGCCCAATGCGGTGTAGCGCGCGGCATGCGACATATGGCGCGGATTGTCCTCGCGCAACTGCACATGCAAGGCCGCGCCGTCCGGGTTCTCCAAGGCGATCAGGGCAAAGTGCGCCTGCGCACGCTCCTTGAGCGCCTGCGCAGCGCGCAGCGCCCCCACTACGCCGGACGTTTCGTTGGCATGCTGACCGCCGGAAATCACCAGCCCGGGCAGCGAGCCTTCGATGTAGGTGCCGTGGACCACGCGCCCCTGCGTGGAAAGCACGCTGAAGCGCTTGCCGCCCAGGGCATGCATCTCGACGGCCGCCTCCTCCGGCGTCAGGGGCTGCGCGAGCCCGGCAAGCGCACTCGATGACAAAGGGGCCGCAGCCACGCCGGCCGGCGTCGCAGCCGCGACGCGAGGGTGCGGCAGCAATTCCACCCGCACCCGCGTGGCGCCATCCGCGTGGCGCACGTCTGGCACGATCTGGCCGGGCTGCAAGGTGCGATCGCCGCGCGGCAAGCCGGCGCGATCCTGGAAAAACTCCAAAATGGAGAAATACAAGTCCTCGTGCAGGGCCTCGCGCGTACTGATGCATTCGTCCTGGTAGGACAGCCGGCGCTCGATGCCGCCCGTGTCGATGGCGATGCGCAGCACATCGAAATACGGTCCCTGCCGGCCCCAGGCATGGCCGCGGATCGCATCCATGGCCGCGGCGAATGCCAGTTCGTACTCGGTGGCGAGCGGGCCGTCCTCCAGCACGGCGCCATCGCGCCACAGGCGTAGCCACCCGCACGGCGCGCCCGAGGCCGCGAGCGGCACGAATACGCGATGGACAATGCCGTCCAGCTCGACGACATAGTGGCCTTCGTCGTCTCCTTCGCTCAGGCGAAGGCTGCCTTGCGGCAGCATGCCGGCGAGCGGATAGGCTTCCAGCCGGAAGCGCTGCGACTGCCCCGCCGTTGTTGCCGCGGGCAGGCGCACGGAGATTTCGCCCGCGGCGGCGAGGCGGCCGCCATCGTGTTCCAGCGCCAACGCATCGAGGAAGAAGTGCAGCAGCGGCTTGTAAGCGCTGTGGATCGCCGCCTGCACGCCAGCGGCGGCAAGCCGCCGCTCGGCCGCGCGACGCGTTGCGACGTCTTCGAACACCCAGGCTTGCACGCGTACGCCGGGCATCGCCGCAACGCGCTCAATCAGGGTATCCAGTGTGCACGCAATGGAGGTATCGAGCAGGATCGTCATGGCTGGCGTTGGCGCCGCGCGCGGCGGGCTGGGTGTCGGATCCAGCATTATAGGCAGGCTCCCGATTGCCCGTGCGCACCCCCCCGGCCGTCTTGCAAGGCGTCTTCCCGGGCGCGGGCCTCGCGCATTCCAGCAGCTCGTCCAGGCGGCAACGGCGTTCGCTCTCGCTGCCTTCCGCAACGGCGTGCTCCGCATCCCTGAACAATAGGCAGGCTTCGGCCAGCACGCGCTGTTGCAGCGCGGTCTCCAGCAAGACCAGGCGCGGCCGGGTGCGCGGGGAGGCCGCCGACACGTCGACCGCAAGGCAGTGGCCGTGCCGGGCCCGCGGCGGATCGAGCCAGAGCATCTCGTTGCGCTCCAGCCCGAACGCCTGCGCCAGCCGCACGCGCATGCCCATGAGCCGCAAGGCACCCCTCAGGGGCACGCGCATGACGTGGCGCGCCGGCAGGTCCCACTGGCGCTGCGCGGCGGGGCGGGCAGGCTCGATCAGCGTGCGCAGCAGCTCGGCGGCCGCCGCCACGCCATTGCGCCCGCTCCGCCATAGCCACGCGCTGGCCTCCAGCCGGCTGGCCAGATCGGCGCCGCGCTTGCGCCACAGGCGCCGTCCGAACTGGTACTGGGCTTCGGCGTGCCCCAGCGCTGCTGCCCTGCCCAGCGCTTCGTCCGCAAGGCGCACGTCATAGCGAGTGAAATGGCGGTTGCGATAGAGGCAGGCCAGCGCAAAGCATGCCCCGGCATGGCCTTGCGCGGCGGCGCACGACAACCAGCGCTGCGCCCCGGTATGGCTGGGCTTGCCCACGCGGCTCGCGGCGTCCAGCGCGCGAGCCTGGCGATCCAGCTGGCCATGCCAGAGCCCAAGCCGGAATTGCGCCTCGGCCAAACCGGCGCGCGCCGCGCGCTCAAGCAATTCGCGGCCGCGCCGGATCACGTCGGGATGCCGCTCGGCATGGTTGAGCAGTGCGTCGGCTTGCTCAAGCAGCCCGGATGCATCGGTTGGTTCGGGATCCGCCGCGCAGGCATGGATGGACGCGGCTGGCCGGCCAGCGGCCAATCGCGCCAGCCGCGCCAGTTCGTCGGCATTCGTCAGCCCGGCGGGCTGCGCGCGCAGCCAGAGCAGCAGCCGGAAAGCCGCATCGGCGTGGCCGCCATCGGCGAGTTCGCGCAGCCATGCCACCGCCAGCGCGCGATCGGCCTGCGGCCTGGCATCCGGGGCGAGCGCCCATTGCGCATAGCGCCAGCGCGCCACGAGCGAGCCGGCCGCGCCGCCTTGCGCGTAACAGGCCAGCACCAGGTCGGCTTGGGTCGAACGGCGCGCCACCTCCAGCGCAATGCCTTCCCAGATCATCTGCCGCACCGAGGACGCCCCGCCGTGCGCGGCACGTGCCAGCCAGAACAGGGCGCTGTGCTGGTTCGCGGCGGCACCGTCATGGCCGTGCAGATAGGCCTTGCCAAGCGAGATCTGCGCGGCAACGTCGCCGCATCGGGCCCGCTTCATGGCGGCGAGGAATGGGCGAGACGCCATGGCGGTGCATGCCTCCTGCAGGTTGAGCGAGGCCAGGTGCCCGGCCCGGGGAATGAGAGAGGGAAGCCGCCGTGCAGGGTGATCGATGCGTTTGCTGGCTGGCAATGCGTGTGCTGCCGTGCGGATTCGGCCGATGTTATGGCAATCGCCGATTCCCAATCTCTTTATATATGCACTAAAAAAATCAAAAATATTACAAAATCAAGATTACGAGAACCTAAAAATCGTTTTACATTTTACTTATTTCAATTTACGTCCACATAAACATACAGCAAGCAATTGATTTAAAAGGAAAAATAAATAGTCAAAGAGACGTTTCTTATTAACAACACCGATCAGATACTCGCTTCTTTCCCTCCCGCTTCGCCTCACATAATTCCTGCCGAACGCTGGACGTTCCCCGCTTAACCCTTCAAGGAAAATCCATGAAAATCAAGCTATTCGCAGCGGCAGCCGCAGCACTGTTCGCCGCCAGCGCCCAGGCACAATCGAGCGTGACCCTGTATGGCGTGGCAGACGTCGGCATTGAATACCTCTCCAAGGCCAATGGCGCCACCAAGCCGAATAACAGCAATAGCCGGGTGGCCATGCAGTCGGGCAACATGTCCGGCTCGCGCTGGGGCCTGCGCGGCGTGGAAGATCTGGGCGGCGGATTGAAGGCGCTGTTCCAGCTGGAAAGCGGCTTCTCCGTCGACACCGGCGCCGGTAGCCCGGATGGCTTGTTCAACCGGATCGCCACGGTCGGCCTGCAAGGCCAGTTCGGCACCCTGACCCTGGGCCGCCAGAGCACGCCGATGTTTGACTTCGGCCTGCGCTATGACCCGATGTCCATCTCGCCGCGTTACTCCATCAGCGCGATCGACGCCGGCTTCATCAGCCGCGCCAACAACGCGGTCAAGTACGTGGGCAATTTCAATGGCCTCACCGCGTCCGCCATGTACAGCTTCGCCTACGACGACCAGGAAGTCGCGGGCCAGGGCAGCAAGGGCCGCGAGTACGGCGCCAGCCTCGCCTATGCCAGCGGCCCGTTCGATATCGGCGCGATGTACGAGCAGCGCAACACCGGCGAACTCAACGCACGCAGCGCCTCGATCGCCGGCGGCTACAGCTTCGGCCCGGCCAAGGCGTTCCTCGGCTATCGTTACGCTCGCGGCGGCGACTGGACGGTGAGGAACTCCCAGAACCAAGTCACCACCACCATGGCCAAGGTCAGTTCCAACCTGCTCTGGGCCGGCATGGCTTACAACATGACCCCGGCCCTGAAGCTCACCGGCGCCGCCTACTATCAGGACGCCCGTCGTGTCTCGGCCGATCCGTGGCTGTTCGTGTTGTCGAGCGACTACTCCCTGTCCAAGCGCACCGATGTCTACCTGAACCTGGCCTATGCCCGCAATCGCGGCGATTCCGAGCTAGGCCTGAACGGCAATAACAAAGGCCGGCTGACCGGCATCGCGCTCACCAACACCACGTCCGACGGCAACCCGGGCAACAAGAGCCAGTTCGGCGCAGTGGCCGGCATCCGCCACGTGTTCTGATCGCGGCTGTCCCGCGGTAAGCCAGTATTGCGCTGATGGCAAGCCGGCGTCAGTGGCGCCGGTCATCCACGAAGCAAGGGCGCGCATGCCGGCAAGGCATGCGCGCCCGTTTTGCCTGGTGCCCCGCTGAATCAGCCGGGTGGCGGCAGGCGCCCGACGTCATCGAGCTGCTCCAGCTTTTTGGAAACCCGGTGCTTGAAGGTGGCCACGGTTTTCGGCGAGATGCCCAGCCGCGTTGCGATCTCCAGGTTGTCGTACCCCTCCGAGAGCAACTGGAACACACGAGACTCGCGCGGCGTGAGCTGCTTGGCCTTGCGCCTGCCGGCTTCATCATCGAGGCTGGTGTTGCCGACGGCATCGGGAAAGGCGATGTAGCCCTGGTGCACCATATCGAGTGCAGCCGCCAGCAGGTGGAACGGATGCGACTTGCTCACATAGGCGCTCGCGCCGGCCCAGCGCGCCAGTGGCGCATCGCGCTCGGGGTCTCCGCCCGACAGCACCACGATCCGCGTCGGCTGCTCGACGGCACGCACGCGCCGTACCACTTCCAGCCCGTCCAGTCCCGGCAGGTTGATATCGACCACGGCGAGCGCGGGACGCAGTTGCCGTAGCACGCGCAAACCTTCGACCCCGTCGACGGCGACGGCAACCAGCTCAAAGCGGCCATGCCGGTGCAAGTTGGCACGGATCGATTCCAGGATGAATGGATGGTCATCGACAGCCACGACGGATAGCAGTTTTTCCCCATCGACCGGGTCCATGTGCGCCTCTTTAAGTTAGCTTCGGATTCTGGCTCAGACGCTGCTGAATATGCTGTGGGAAATTTCTGCACTACGCCGCGAAATTTCCGAGAATCGTCTACAGGCATCGCTGGGACCACGCGAGCCAGCGGGACGGCCGCCGTGGGCAATGCCCGGGCCGCGGCACATTTTCTCGTGCACATTTCCTTACAACCCGGACATACATTGACGTCACAGGGTCGCTAAGCTGCCCCCCTTGAGCAAGCCCGTCTTGCCACTCCAAGGAAAGTACGCATGAGCCGCTCCCTTTCTCACGCAGCATCACTTCCTGCCGCGCCTGCGCGGCGGCCCCGATGAAGTGGTCCACCATTGTGTTGGTGCTGCTCGGCTGGCTGGGCGGATGTGCCGCCATCGGATGGCTGCTGATCGCCTGCTCAGCCGTGTTGTCCCGGTAAGCCGCACCAGCGCACGAGCGGGCATCGCACCGCTCGGCCATCGATTACCCAGGCCATCGGACCATCAATCACGCGCCATTTCGTAACGGGGTATTTCAGCGGCGCAGCCGGATCCGCTGCGCACCCCAACCATCACCGGCCAATATCCAAGGCAAGGAGAGACCATGTACGACCACGCCGTCCTGCCGCGCGAGAGCCACGGCGCCCTCACCGCAGGCGCCATGCAAGACACGTCCACACCCCGCACGAGCCCCGTGCGCCGCGCTCGCGCCGCGCGGGCTAACGTTGCCTCCGGCGACGTCCTGATGTCGGATATCGGGCTGCTCAAGCTGTGCCGCCATTGCGCAGAGCACTGGCCGGCTGACGGCGAGTTCTTCGCGCGCGATACACGCCGCCAGGACGGCCTTGAACATATCTGCAAGGCTTGTCGCAAGGAACAGCGCTCAGGCCGCTGAAGCGCATCCGCACGTACGGAATGTGAAGGCCGGCACGCGTGGATGGTGCGCCAGAACGCGCCGCCAAGCACACCGGCAGATCTGACAATCCTGGCTGAATTCAATCAAAACCCAGGGTTTCCCCCGGCACAGACAGGATACTCCAGCACATTCGCTACCAAATGCAGATGTTCGTTTTGTCCTGTTGATGGTTCGTTCCGTCTATTCCCTCCCGTCCCTGGCGCCGCTATTGTTACGTTCAATAACAATCCCTATCCCGCACCAGGAGACACGCGATGCGCACACAAGTCGCCATCATCGGCGCAGGCCCCGCCGGCTTGCTGCTCGGGCAACTGCTCGCCAAGGCCGGCATCGATGCGGTCATCGTCGAGCAACGCAGCCCCGACTACATCCTCGGCCGTATCCGCGCCGGCATCCTTGAAAGCGTGACCGCCGATGCGCTGGAGCGCGCTGGCGTGGCGCAGCGCCTGCACGACGACGGCCTGGTTCACCATGGCATCGAACTGTCCTATGGCGGCAAGCGCCACCACATCGACTTCCACGCGCTGATTGGCCGCTCGGTCACGGTCTACGGCCAGACCGAAGTCACGCGCGACCTGATGGCCGCCCGCGAAGCCGGCAATGCCGTCACCATCTATGACGCGCAAGACGTCAGCGTGCACGATTTCGACACGGCCACGCCCGTGGTGCGATATCGCAAGGGCGGCCAGCAGCATGCATTGCGTTGCGACTTCATTGCAGGCTGCGACGGATTTCATGGCATCACGCGGCGCAGCGTGCCCGAGCCATCCAAGCGCATCTTCGAGCGCGTCTATCCCTTCGGCTGGCTCGGCGTGCTCGCCGACACGCCGCCGGTGGCGGATGAACTCATCTACGCCAGCCACGAGCGCGGCTTCGCGCTGTGCAGCATGCGCTCGCTCACGCGCAGCCGCTATTACGTGCAGGTGAGCGCCGACGAACGGGTCGAGGACTGGTCCGATCAACGCTTCTGGGACGAACTGCGCAGCCGACTCGACGCCAGCGCCGCCGAGGCGCTGGTGACCGGCGCGAGCATCGAAAAAAGCATTGCGCCGCTACGCAGCTTTGTGTGCGAGCCGATGCGCTTTGGCAACTTGTTCCTGGCCGGCGACGCCGCGCATATCGTGCCGCCCACCGGCGCCAAAGGCCTGAACCTGGCCGCCAGCGATGTGCTTTACCTGGCCGACGGCCTGATTGCGCGCTACCTGCACGACGATGCCAGCGAGCTGGACGCGTACTCGCAGAAATGCCTGCGCCGGGTCTGGAAGGCGGAGCGCTTCTCGTGGTGGATGACATCGCTCTTGCATCGCTTCCCCGATGCCGATGACTTCGCGCTGCGCATCCAGCAGGCCGAGCTGGATTACCTCATGGGCTCGCGCGCGGCCCAGATGTCGCTGGCGGAAAACTACGTCGGCCTGCCTTACTGAAGCCACGCGGCAAGCCGACGAAATCAAGAACACCAGAGAATTCGCCGCCAACGAGCGGCATAGCAGGAGACCCGCACCATGACGCCCCCAACCAGCGGCCAGCCGGCCGCAGCCCACGGCCACGCACGCAATCCCGGTGCCAGCATCGACGTCCAGCAGTTCATCGACAGCCAGCCGTTCTCGCGTTTCCAGTGGATCATCCTGATCCTGTGCTTCCTGATAGTCGCGGCCGATGGCTTCGACACCGCGGCGATCGGCTTTATCGCGCCGATGCTGGCCAAGGAATGGGGCGTCAGCCGCGCCCATCTCGGGCCGGTGATGAGTGCCGCCTTGTTTGGCCTGGCCGCGGGCGCGCTGGTGGCGGGGCCGCTGGCCGACCGCTTTGGCCGCAAGGGCGTGCTGGTGGGCTCGGTGCTGTGCTTCGGCGGCTGGAGCGTGGCCTCGGCCTTCTCGACCTCGCTCGAAGCGCTCACGGTCCTGCGCTTCCTCACCGGCCTTGGCCTCGGCGCGGCCATGCCGAACGCGGTCACGTTGATGTCGGAGTACGCGCCCACCCGGCGCCGCTCGCTGGCGGTCAACGCCATGTTCTGCGGCTTTACGCTGGGCTCCTCGGCCGGGGGCTTTGCCGCGGCCTGGCTGATTCCGCAATTTGGCTGGCATTCGGTGTTGCTGGTGGGCGGCGTCGCGCCGCTGCTGCTGGCTGTGCTGCTGATCTTCTTCCTGCCGGAATCCGTGCGCTTCCTGGTGGCGCGCAAGGCCCCGGCCGCGCGCATCGCCGCCGCGCTCTCCAAGGTCCATCCGGGCGTGCTGCGCGGCGACGAGCGCTTTCATGTGCAGGAGACCGTGCCCACCGACGCCACGCCCGCCGGTGCTTCCTCGCTGCGCGCCATCCTGATGCCGCAATTGCGCGCCGGCACCGTGTTGCTGTGGACCACGTATTTCATGGGGCTGCTGATCTTCTACCTGCTGACGAGCTGGCTGCCGACGCTGTTCGCCGACGCGGGCTACCCGATCGAGAAGGCCGCGCTCATCACCGCGCTGTTCCCGCTGGGCGGCGGCATCGGTACGCTGACCGTGGGCTGGCTGATGGACCGCGGCCATCCGTGGCGCATCGTGGCCGGCACGTATGCGCTGACAGGCGCGCTGGTCTATGCAGTGGGCCACGGCGCCGGGGATGTGTTCGTGCTCGGCGTGCTGGTGTTTGCCGCCGGCACTTGCATGAACGGCGCGCAATCCTCCATGCCGACACTTGCCGCCGGCTTCTATCCCACGCAGTGCCGAGCCACTGGCGTGGCCTGGATGCTGGGCATCGGCCGCTTTGGCGGCATCGTCGGCGCGCTGCTGGGCGCGCAGATCCTGGGCTTGGGATGGAGCTTTGGCAAGATCTTCGGCCTGCTCTCGCTGCCCGCCTTTGTCGCCACTGCCGCGCTGCTGATCGCCTCGGCACGGCCACGCGCCGCGGCGCGGCCTGTCGTTGGCCAGCACGATGCCGCGCACTGATCCCCACGCCGGCCTGCGCAAGCTGGTAAGCGCGTTTGAGGTGGCCGGGCGCGACCTGATGGAGATCTGACGGCCCATCAATGCCCGGGTAACCCGGTTGCGTCCATCCTTCATTGGGATGGTGTACCCGTGCGATTGGTTCGCTGGCCCACACACCCTGTATTGCCACAGGCAGGAAACAGCACCGCCCGCTTTGCCTGCTGCCCGGCCGCGACTTACCATGCTAGCAAAGGTAAGCCCGGCTACAGGGCAGCTGTACCAGAGAGAAATCGTGGTGAGGCGGGGACAACTTGGCGAATTACCTGGAAGAGTACTGCGCGCGCATCCGGCGCGGAGCGGCAACGGCCGTGATCGACAAACCGGTGCTGGTGGATCGCGATGGCATCTACGCGATGTGCTACGTGCCGTTCGAGCACAGCCATGAGCACGCGCGGCTGGTATTGGTGAGCACCACGCCCGGGCACACCCACGTACAGCTTGCGGCGGAGCTGACCGAGAGCCTGATGCAGCGGCACGCGCCCGGGCGCACCATCCAGCGCGAGAACAAGCGGCGCGTGGAGCTCGGCGGGCCACTCGTGCGGCCCAACCTGATCCGCATGCTGGATCATTTCGGCATCGCGCAGCTGATCGGCCTGCCCGGCGCCGCGGCGCTCTGGGACGAGGGCTTCGAGCGCCTGCAGCCGCTGGCCTTGCTGCCCTATGCCACCACGCGGCGCGGCCTGGCCTTCGACGGCGACCTGGAAGAACTGATGGCGGTGCCGATGCTGCGCAGGGTGTTCGAGAACCTGTTTCTCGGCGCGCTCAGGCAGATGGATGACCAGGCGCTCTTCCTGGCGCTGGGGCGCACCGCGTGGTCCGCGCTGGGCCATGCAGCCGACCTCGGCCTGCTGCAGCGCCGGCAACTGCTGGGCATGATGCCCGTGCCCGCCCGCGCGGGCAGCATGGTGAAGTACTTCCTGCGGGAGGTCAGCGCCGACGCACTCTCCGTGCGCGATCCCGTGCGCCATCGCACGGCATGGCTCGACGCCGCGCACGACGAACTGGTGGCGGCAGTGCGCAGGCGGCAAAACCGGCATGACGCGGGCGCGAGCCGGCCCGGCACGGCAACGACCTGCCTGGAGGCATGAAGCCGGCCGGCGGCAATTTTCCAATATGCCCGAATCATCACCCCACGTCGGTGGGGTTCATGTCGCACTTTTGGGCGCCGTTAGCCTTCTGTGAGGGAATTGCCTCCCTCGACATTCCCGATCGGCGGCCCCTTGTGGCCGCCTCTTTTTTTGTGCGGCCGCTCGGGCGACCAGACATTCAGACCCGCAGGTGCCAGGACCGCACGTACTGGAACAGGTCCAGCCCGTGCGTACCGTGGAACCACACGTGGCGCGACAACGCCAGTGCGCCCATCCACGAGGCCGCGACCACCAGCAGGTCGCAGCGGCCGCTCTTCCACCAGTTCAGCGAGTGCCGCCCAAGAATCCAGGGCACGCCGAGTGGGTTGGGCCAATCGGCCAGCAAGTGCATCAGCCCGCCACAGGCAAACCCGAACGCTGGTGCGGCTAGCGCGTGCGTGCCCAGGGAGCGGTGCGCAATCACCAGCAGCGCCAGCCAGGCGATGCCCCAGTGCGTCCAGGTGCGGTGCGTGATCCACAGCCGGCGGGATCTGGACCACCAGGCGACCTCCAGCCAGTCCGGTGCGCCGCCGCCGGCTACGCCAGCAAAAAAGGCAAGCACAGGGGCCAGGTGATATGGGCCGCCGGCACCGGCCTGGGCGACCACCGCGGCGGCGATCAGGCCTGCCGCCCATCCGGTGGCATGGTGAGCTTTGCTGGAAGCCATTGCGTGGGGACGCTCATCGGGAGCCGTGAAATGCAGGGGCGCAATGGTGGCAGATCGCAGCGCAAAAGAACAGTGCTCGGAGCGCGGCTTGCACGTATCCGCCGCGCGCACTAAGTTGGAAGCAGCTTGCGGCATCTGGGCCGCGCACCCTGGGAGGGGTCATGAGATCGCAAATTGCGCGGCAGGCCCGCGGCATCCTGGCGGCAACCCTGTGGCTAGCCGCGGCGGCGGCGCATGGCCAGCCGGTGGAATCCGGGCCGCTCACCATTGGCGGCTCGCTGGTAGTGGAAGGCCCCCTCACCGTCCATGGCACGCTGACCGTGGACGGCAGCGTCCTCGCGCACGGCCCGCTGACCGCGGCCTGGTTTGCCAATCGCCCACCGGTTTATGGCCAGCCACCTGGCGCAGGGCGGCAAAAGGTGTTTCACGGCCCGCTTACCGTCCACGGGCCGCTGTTTGTGCAAGGCAACGTCCTGGTCAACGGGCCGGTCAACGTCGACGGCCCGCTTGACGCGGCGGGCAGCATCGACGCCGACGGCCCGATGCGCGAGCGGCGGCCGCACGGCTACTGACGGCGACGGCGCTAATGACGCTCATGCGGCTCAGGCCGATTGAAGGCGCGGGGACGTCCGCCGGCCCGTCAGCGCGAGCGCCGCGCCACCGATGATGAGCGCGGCCGCGCCTGCCAGGGTCCACGTCAGCGTGGCAAACCCGAACCACACCAGCAGCAGCGTAGCCATCAGCGGCGTGGCATACGACAGCACGCCTAGCAGCAGCACCGCGAGCCATTCGCCGGCGCTCGGCATCACGGTGGATTCCAGCGCAAGATGGCACAAAGCACCGCACAGGGCCACGGCCCCGCACACGCTGAGCATCGTGGTGCTCGGCACCTCGCCATAGCGCCGGTTGGCAACCGAGTAGCCCGACCAGATGAGGGCGCATGCGAGCGCGGCAAGGTAGCCCGGACACAGGGGCCCCGCATGGCTTGCATCGTGGCAACGGCCTGGCTGCCTGTCTTGGCAAATACGGCTACGCAACGGGCGCGCTGTTTGACGATTTGCGCGGAAGAAAAGCCGGGGCTTCCCACCGCGAAAAAAGGGCGCTATAATCGCGCCCCTCGCGACACGAAATGTACATGACGTTGCGAGCAAGTCTAAGTCCCCATCGTCTAGAGGCCTAGGACATCACCCTTTCACGGTGAGTACAGGGGTTCGAATCCCCTTGGGGACGCCAGTTTCGAGAGCAACGCCACCAAGCGCAGCCTCAACACGAGCGTCGGAAACCGCAGCAAGCGGATTCCACAGCCACTGCGGAGTGGTAGTTCAGTTGGTTAGAATACCGGCCTGTCACGCCGGGGGTCGCGGGTTCGAGTCCCGTCCACTCCGCCAGCATTGCCTGGATACTGCTCGAATGCCGCGTATCCAGGAAAAAATATAGCCCGCCATCAGGTGGGCTATTTTTTTGCCTGCCACCTGCCTGCCACCACCCGGCGGGCTCGCAGCGAACGCCCGCCGGTGCGCCTGCGCTATGCCCCGCCGTTGTCCACCGCATCGGAACTATCGATCGCCCGCACGATGATCTTCAGCGTGTCATCCAGGTGATGGATGGTCTGGCGCTTGGCGGTCTCGGCATCGCGCTGCCTGTACTGGGACAGGATTTCGGCATGCTCGGCATTGCTCTGCGCGATATGTTCCGGGCTCATGTAGAGCGACAGCGAGATATACGGCGCAGCCGAATCGCGCAGCGTCTTGACCAGGTGGGCCAGCCTGCTGTGTTCCTGGGATGCCCAGAGTGCCGCGTGGAACTCCAGGTTCAGTTCGGTCCAGCGCGTGACATCCTGCGTCTGCAGCATCTCCGCATGGAACGCCTCGGCCCGGGCGATATCTTCCGGGGTGATGCCCCGGATCGCCTCTTCGACCATCATCGGCTCCAGCACCTTGCGCAGCCGGTAGATTTCCTGCACATCATCCAGCGTCAGGCCGCGCACGACCGCGCCGCGATGCGCGTCGAAGAACACCAGCCCTTCGGAGATCAGCGTGCGCAATGCTTCCCGAACGGGCGTAGTGCTCATCTCCAGCCGCTTGGCGAGGTCATCCTGGCGCAAGCGCTCGCCCGCGGTCATGCGGCCTTGCAGGATGTCGGCGCGCAAGGTCTGCACCGCATACTGGTAGGCAGTCAGCCGGCGCGAAGGCGCGGCTTGCACTCTGGACGGGGGATTCGGCGAAGTCTTCAAGGAACGGGCTGTTGTTGGATAGGCGAATGGCGTGGCAGTGTACCCCACTTCGCAAACGCCTCCGGGATCTGCTCGCGCGGCGTGCCGGCGGCCAGCAACGCACCTAGCAACAGCCGCGCCTTCAACGGATGGAGCCACTTCGAAAGCAAGGCGCCGCGCCGTGCCAGATCGACTTCGGAGCCGGCGAAACCATAGGTTCGGGAGGCCGTTGCCCCAGCCCCGGTGCGGCTAGCGATCACCACCGGCACGACCTTGGACAGGCGCTCGACATGCTCGGCGAAGCCGAAGGAGACGTGCCCGGCGCCGAACGCCGCGACCACGATTGCCTCGTAGCCGAGATCAAGCGCGGCCACGGCCAGATCGCCATCGTCGCCCAGGAGCGCCGGCACCACCGCCACCTTTGGAAAACGCCGCGTGGGCGGGCTTGCCAGCGGCCTGTCGACCGGCGGATGAAAGTACTCCGGCTGCCCCTCGACCACCCTCCCCGCAGGCCCGCCGTCAGGCGAGACGAAGGTCTGGACCGACAGGGAATCCGACTTGCAGACCCAGCGCGCCCTGTGAATGGTGTCGTTCATGACAACCAGCACGCCGCGCCCGCGGCTCTGGTCGTCCATGGCGACCTGCACGGCGGCCAGCAGGTTGGCGGGGCCATCCGCTCCCGCGGCCAGCGGCGTGCGCATCGCGCCGGTAATGATTAAGGGCTCGGGGTGGCGCCAATACAGATCGAGGAAAAAGGCGGTCTCCTCGATCGTGTCCGTGCCCTGGGTCAGGACGACGCCGCGCGCCCCGCCGGCAACCTTGCCCTCGGCCCATGCCAGGCAGGCCAGCAACTGTTCGGGGCCCAACGAAGCGCTCGGCAACTGGAAGAGCGGCTCGGCGGAGATATCGGCCAGTTCTCCCAGCCCCGGCACGGCCGCGACCAGCTGGGCGGCGTCCAGCTTGGGGACAACCCCGCCGGCGGCATCCGACGGCGTCATGCTGATGGTGCCCCCTAGCGAGGCGATGGCAACTGATGGGCGAGACATATGGTTTTCCCGTAGCGTTAAGGTATGCATTGTGCATTATATATACTATACAATCCTCAAATCAACCTGAGGCTCCTAAGCCACCTCCCAACCTGTTACGGAGACGCACGATGCACCAACACCCGCCGCCCACCCGGTATCGCTTCACCATCTTCTTGCTGATCGTCGTGATTGCGCTGGTCAACTACATCGACCGCGGCGCCATCGCCTATTCGGCCGGGCAGATCATCGAGGAGTACGGCTTCGACCGCGCCGGCTGGGGCGCCGTGCTGGGCTACTTCGGCTACGGCTATATGTTTGGCGCGCTGATCGGCGGTGCGCTGGCAGACCGCCTCGGCGCGAAGCGGGTCTGGGTGATCGCAGGCGTGGCCTGGTCACTGTTCGCGATCTGCATGGTCTGGGCGGGCGACATCGGCCTCGCGGTGTTCGGCGGCTCGGCCCTGAGCGGATTTGCCATGGTGCGCATCCTCTTCGGCTTCTCGGAGGGGCCTGCCTACTCGATCATCAACAAGACCATGTCCGCCTGGGCATCGCCGGCCGAGCGCGGCTTCGCGGTATCCATCGGCCTGCTGAGCACGCCGCTGGGCGCGCTGCTTACCGCGCCGGTAGCGGTCGGCCTGCTGCTGCTCACCGACAGCTGGCGCGCCATGTATGTGGTGCTCGGCGTCCTGGGCCTGGTGCTGATCGCCCTGTTCTCGCGCGTGTACACCAACCGGCCCGAGGATCACCCGAAGGTGAATGCGGCAGAACTCGCCCAGATTCAGGCCGGACGCGGTGAAGCCCCCAAAGGCGCCGCAAGCGCAAGCGCCGCCTTGCCTTGGTGGGCGTTCTTCAAGAGCCGCACGCTGGTTTTCAACTCCATCGGCTATTTCTCCTTTATCTACGTCAACTTCATGCTGCTGACGTGGACACCGAAGTACCTGCACGACGAGTTCAACTTCACCCTCTCCTCCCTCTGGTACATCGGGATGATTCCCTGGGTTGGCGCGTGCTTTACGGTATTGCTGGGCGGGCGCATCTCCGACTGGCTGCTAAAGCGCACGGGCAAGCTGGTCATTGCAAGAAGCTGGTTTGCTGCCGCCTCGCTGTTGCTGACCAC
The DNA here is from genome assembly GCF_054589115.1 of Cupriavidus sp. 8B. Lineage (NCBI taxonomy): Bacteria > Pseudomonadati > Pseudomonadota > Betaproteobacteria > Burkholderiales > Burkholderiaceae > Cupriavidus > Cupriavidus sp. 8B. The sequence goes on from NZ_BAAILO010000649.1 coordinate 42,926, forward strand.
CCTGTGCTTCCTGATGGTGTCGCAGGCGCACAGCGTGTGGACCGTCATCGCCCTGATGACTTTGGGCAACGCCTTGAACGCCTTGCCGAACTCCGTCTACTGGGCGGTGGTGATCGATACCGCGCCCTCGCGCGTCGGCACGTTCAGCGGCATCATGCATTTCATCGCCAACATCGCTGCGGTCCTGGCTCCCACGCTGGCCGGCATCCTGTCGGCACGCTACGGCTATTCGTCCATGTTCATCGCCACGTCGGTTGCGACGGCGCTGGGCGTGTTCGCCATGCTCCAGGTCCGTCCAGGCGTGGGTCCCCGCCTCGAGCGCGATGCGCGGGTCGTTGCCTCGGCCGAATGATCCAAGCCATCGATGCCCTTGCCCGGGCATCGCGCTCAAATCCAGTCCACGCCTTCAGCCCGATGCTGCCGCGCGCGGCAGCCGGACCACAAAGCTTGACCCCTGCCCTTCCTTGCTGGTGACCACGACCTCGCCCTCGTGCAGGTCGACTGCCAGCCTGACCAGATACAGGCCAACGCCCGCGCCCGCCGTGCCGGTGACATTGCCGCCGCGCACGAAGCGCTCGAAGATGTGCTCGCGGTCCTTGTCCGGGATGCCCAGGCCGCGATCGGACACGGACACGCGGATCATGTCGGCGTCCCCGGACACATGCACAGTGACCGCGGTGCCGGTCGGCGAATACTTGATCGCGTTGCCAACCAGGTTGCTGAAGGCCTGGAACAGCAGCTTGGCGTCGCCGTGGAAGATTTCATTCACGCCGGGATCAATGATCTCCTCGATGACCGCCGCGGGGGAACTCTCGCGGTGCATCTCGCAGACTTCGTGCACCATCAGGGCCAGGGAAAAGTCAACGCCTTGCAGCGTGGCAAGGCGCCCGCCGTCCAGCAGTTGCGAGGAATCGAGCAGGTGGTCGATCAGGTTGGTCATGCGCCGCACGGCAACCCGGATCCGCCCGCAGCGCTCGCCGAGGACTTCGGCGGACGGCGCTTCCTTCATGCGCATGAGCCGCTGCGCGTGGCCGTCGATCACATTGAGCGGCGTGCGAAACTCGTGCGAAGCCATCGAGACGAAATTGCGCTGGAGCACCGCCAGGCGCCGCTCGTTTTCCAGCGTGTCCAGCAGCATCGTGGTCTGGGCGGCCAGCGCCGCCTTGCTGCGCTCCAGTTCGATCGTATTGTCGCGAAAGCGCACCACGGCGCGGGCGATTTCGCCGATCTCATCCTTGCGCCCGGCCCCGGGGATCTCCACGTGAGGATCGTTGTCCATGATGCGGTGCATGCGGTCGACCAGCCCCGCGATGGGATTGGACACGGCCCTGACCAGGTAGATCACCGCCGCGATGACCAGGAAGCCCGACACCAGGATGGCGCCGGCAATCAGTTGCCGGGCCTCGTGATAGGCGTCCGCCTCGCGCGCGGTGGCCTGCGCGGCGCCGACAACATTGCGCTCCGTGAGCACGCCCAACGTGCCGTTGGCCTGCTCGAAGGCGCGGCGCGACTCGCTGCGATAGAGCGCCACGGCCTGCGTCGTGTCCTTCTGGTGGGCCAGTGAAACCACGCGATCGACCAGTTGCCGGTAAGCCGACCACTGCGCCATGAACTGATCAAAGAGTGCCAGCTCGGCCGGATCATGCTCGATCTTGCCGTAGCGGGCCTCGACCTCCTTGATCACATCGTCCAGCTTGCTGATCTGCTCCTCCGCCGCGCGCAGGTCAGCGCGCGTCGTCGCGATCAACGCATCGCCCTCGAACGCGCGGTAGTCCGAAATATAATTGTTAAGGTCACCCAGGATGCGGTTGCTCTGCAGCCAGCGGCCGCTGATCTGCGCCGACACGCTGTGAAAGTTGCTGAGCCGGTTGATGCCGAACAGGCCCACGCCCACCACCAGCAGCAGGAACAGCACGAACACAAGCGACAGCCGCACGCGAATTGGCCTGAGCATGGGCACTGAATCGGGCAGCCCGACCAAGCGCCGACCCAGGCCGCGACGCACTCGCCGGCTCGCGGGCGCCGGACGAATCGAGTGATTCATAAGACTTTTATCCTGAATTTCGCTACGCTGTACCTCGGCGGGCCGCAAGATGCGGCTCGCCGCCGCTACCAAGGACCACCATGACCGATGCCCGCCGGAAAATCCTCTGCATCGAGGACGATGCCGAAACGGCCGCGCTGATCGCCGAAGAGCTGATCGAGCGAGGCTTTGCCGTGGGCATCGCGCACGACGGCCAGCAAGGTTTTGCCGCCATCCTGCGCGACACGCCAGACCTCGTCCTTTGCGACGTGAGTATGCCAGTGATGACGGGCTTCGAACTGCTGGAGAAGATCACTTCGCTGGCGCCGCGCTTTGCCGACATGCCCTTCGTGTTCCTCACGGCGCTGGCGCAGCGCGAGGCCGAACTCAAGGGGCGCAGGCTCGGGGCCGACGACTACGTGACCAAACCGGTCGATTTCGACATTTTGACCAGCATCGTCGAGGCTCGCCTTGCCCGGCTTGCCCGCACGCGGCCGGGCCTGCCGGCCGTGCAGCTCAGCGAGCGCGAAGTGGAAGCGCTGGTGTGGTCGGCGCGCGGCAAGACTTCGGGCGAGATCGCCACCATTCTGGGCCTGTCCAAGCGCACGGTCGATTTCCATATAGACAATGCCCGCCAGAAGCTCGGCGTGGCCACCCGCATCGAAGCGGTCGTCAAGGCGGCCTCCGCCGGCATCATCAAGCCCTAGCAGCGCGGTGCCGCCCGGCCTACTGTGATCAATCACAGTACTCAGCGGCTGCTAATACACATAGAATCGGCGCAAATTCATCGCTCCCGGAGCACGGGTTAGCGGGATTTTACGACCAGGGCGCCAGCCCCGGGGCCCACGGCGTCATGGCCGGATCGACCCGCGCCGACGATATGAGCAGATTTCAGCAGCAACGCCCCACGCGAACCGAAATAGATCCCACGTCCAGCCGCGCTAGCGCGAGCGTGCATCTCCATGCGGACGACCTGCGCCGCGCCACGACGCTGATCCATGTGCGCGCGGGCGGGGCAGCGGGCGTGGCCGATGCCGACCTGACTGCGTTCCTGCTGTCCGCGTGGCGCAAGCTGAATAGCGCCAGCCGCCGGCCGCCGCAATGCCCGCGGTGCCGTGCGCGCAAATCGACCTTTGACGGTACCGATGGCAGCAGCCTGCCGCTCTTTCATTGCGCCGGCTGCCGCCAGCGCTTCAGCCGGCTGACTGGCACACCCATGGCACGGCTCAGGCTGGAGGACAAGGCGGAAGCCTTCTTCAACCTGGCCTCCCAGCAGGTATCGGTCGCCGAAGCGGCGCGTCGCCTGGGGATCAAAAGCGAAACCGTCAGGCATTGGTCGATCCAGACCCGCTTGTGGCTGCTGACACTGGATCGGCAAGGCGACTGGGAGCGGCGCGTGCAGCTTGGCGTTCGTTACGCGGTCCTGCCGGCAAGCACCCGCGATGAACCCGCAAGCACGGCGCGCGAATGCAAGTGCACCATCGCCTCCGACGATAGCGACGCGCTGGCCGAAATGGAAAATGCGCCGCTGCTGATTCGGGTGTGCCCGCTATGCGAACAGACGGCGCACTAGCGTCAACTACCCCGGCCTAAAGGCCGGAGCTTGCAAAGGCAACTGAACAAGCTCGGGTTGACCAGGCAAAGCGGTAACCAACCCGCTACGTTGCGAATAGGTGCAAGGCCAACGTTGGGATGCTTCCTCAGTCCCAACCTCTTGAAGCTCCGGTTGCAGACAAGCGACAGGGTAAGCACGAAACGGATCGGGGCAGATCGCCGGTTCGCAACATTGCCGAGGGGAGACCTCCCAACGGGAGGCGTCACCAGGCCCGTAAGGGCAGCTTTTAGGAGAGATTGCCTTGGCAGTCTTTGTGTTAGACAGGAGCGGCAATCCGCTCATGCCCTGCAGTGAGAAGCGTGCGCGGCTGTTGCTGGCGCGCGGCCGCGCACGCGTGCACCGCGTGATGCCGTTCGCTATCCGCATAGTGGATCGGCGGACAGCGGACTGCGTCCTGCAACCGGTCCGTCTTAAACTCGATCCCGGTAGCAAGGGAACCGGCGTGGCCATCGTGCGTGAGGTCGAGTCCTGCGGCGGCGAGGCGGGCCGGCGTGTCGCCATGCTGTCGCTAGTGGAACTGATACACCGCGGCGCGCAGATCAGCATTGACCTTACGTCGCGCCGGGCCATGCGACGTGCCAGGCGTGGCCGCAAGACGCGGTATCGTGCCGCTCGTTTCGATAACCGCCGCAGGCCGGTAGGCTGGCTAGCGCCGAGCCTACAACACCGTGTGCAGACCACAGTGGCCTGGGTCCGCCGCTTCCGCGCACTCGCGCCGATCACCGCCATCAGCACCGAACTCGTCCGCTTCGACATGCAGGCGATGCAGAACCCCGAGATCTCCGGCATCGAGTATCAGCAAGGCGAACTG
>NZ_BAAILO010000649.1:47506-47758 GCF_054589115.1 Cupriavidus sp. 8B
CGCGATATGCCGCTGGAATTGGAACATATCGATGCCCGGGCAAACGGAGGCTCGAATCGGGTCTCCAATCTGACACTGGCTTGCGTGCCTTGCAATAGGAAGAAGGCCGCTCGCCCGCTCTCTGATTTCCTGCGCAAGGACCCGGAGAGCCTCAGGCGCATTCTGGCGAAGGCAAAGGCCCCGCTTCGCGACGCTGCTGCCGTCAATTCGACCCGGTGGGCGCTGTACAACGCGCTGAAGACCACGGGGCTT
>NZ_BAAILO010000650.1:0-3030 GCF_054589115.1 Cupriavidus sp. 8B
TCCGGGCTTTCCCGCGACATTGGCGCGGTTGTCATGGGCAAGATCTACGAGAAGCTGGCGGACGACAAAGCGTCTGTCACGGACCTCGAGAAGAACCTGTCCACGGTGCAAGAGCTCGCTGCCGACAAGCGCCAGCAACTGACCATCGGCCTGACCGTCGCGGCAATCGAGGGTCTTGACGTACGGAACCTCGTGACGCTGTGCAAGTACCACAAGCTGGACCTGCGCCAGCACTGGACGCTGCAGAAATCCAAGGACTTCCTGGAGCGGCTGACCAAGTCCGAGATGAAGGTACTTGCCGATGAGCTTGGCATTCGTAAAGCACTCGGTGACAACTTCGCCAAGGTCTTCAATAAGTCCAAGCCGGAACTGATCGAGGCACTGCTCAACGTCGAAGGTTTCGACTATGCGGGCAAGCTGCCTAAAGTCCTTTGCTTCTGACCGCCACGCCGCGGCCAGCTTTCCATTCTCTTATCCCATCTTCTAAGGATCTATCCATGTTTCAGGAACTCGTTCCACTCGTCGCCGCGTGCGACAAGGTTGTGCTCACGCTGTCCATGAAGGGCGACGTGATGGCTGTGGTTGTCGCGCCGGTAGTTTCCAAGGCCGCAGATGCGGCGTTGGCAACGCCCCTCGCACTCACCGCCTCGCCGGCGGAGCTCGACGAGGGCTTCGCCCAGGCCGTCGCGTCGGTGTCGGTGACGCACCGCTCGCTCGCCGAGCAGGTGGAGGCTACCGCTTCCATCCTGAAGGCTGCTGCCAGCGCCCAAACTGCCAAGGCACAGAAAGCGCTGACCAAGGCCAACGGCAAGGTCGCACCGACTTCGCCACCGGCGGATGACGACGAAGAGGAGTCTGCTGGCAGCGCGCCGGCTGACGATGACGGTAGTGGCCAGGCTCCGGCCTCCACAACCACACAATCGTCTGCCGCGCCGGCCGGTACCAATCTGGCCGATCTGCTGTAACGGAAAGGAGACGCAATATGAGCCTGACCGTCCAGCAATTGACCCGCGAGTTCACGTACAACGGCATGACCCTGCCGGACCCTGGCTCGGCATTCACGCCGGACCAGGTGCGCGACATGTACACCGCCCAGTACCCGGAACTGACCACCGCTACGGTGGACGGGCCCGAGCACAACGGCGATACCGCGCGCTACAAGTTCGTCCGCGCAGCCGGCGCCAAGGGCTGCCATGCGCAAGCGTGACTTAATGAAGGCCTTGTCCAGTCCGGACTTTGGCCTTTCCTCCACGAAGCCGCCCGGAGAGGCGATTTTTTTTACCTCTCCGGAGATGGCATCGTGCTGTTCGATCCTCGCACCTTTGATGACGGCGTCCTTTCGGACGTCCCCGGGTGGACGCCATCGCGACAGCATCCCGCTGCCCGACGTCGATCTGCCAATGGTTTTCTGACACTACCAACGCTGCCATCGGATATTCCCGCCGGCGGCAAGCTGCGACATGACGAAGGCCCGGATGGCCTGGAGACCATCCAGGCCCAGTTCGAGGTCGGCATACTCGCGGCGCGTGATGTAAAGAGCGCGGTCAGCGCAGGGGATGCCTTTGCACAGGCCATGTTCGCGTGGCTGCGCAGGCGCACCCCCAGTTGCAAGCGGTTGAACTTCACATTTGCTCTGCTGGACCACGTTGCCGCGAGGGAGCAGGTCGAACAGTTCGGATGGGAGGACAACCTCGAAGCGCCGCTGTACCTGGCGATCGAGTTGCCCTGCGAGCAGCTGTACGAGATCGGGGAGCGTGCCGACGTCATGCGGCGGGCGCACCCCTCATTGCTCTATACGGCAATGGATCTGGTCAGTACGGCCGCAAGCCGCTCGCTGTTTATTCGCACCCCGGATGAACTGGCGGAGATGTTCGCTCGGTGGCACTGGGATTACGACGCCAGAATGAGCGACGAAGAAGCGAGAGCGTTTCTTGAGGAGCGGTTCGGCGAAGGGGATAGTGATATCGAGCGCTATCTGCCGACCAACGTGTTACCGCTCCTAGCCCCGGACGACGTCGTTCCCAAGGGCCGGCGCATGGATAAGCGTAGCCGCGTCAGGCGGCTGCGACGTTCGGAACTGGCATCGCTGGCTGCGCGCTCTCGGGGCTTGCCCCGGCGAATTTGTCGCGAACTGGTCAACCTGCAGACAGTCCTGGCGCGGTGCTCCCGCTACCGCATCCTCAAGACCTCGCAATGGGCCGAACCCGCGTACTCCGCGGCAACCATTGCGATGTCGTCTGGCCACTGGGTCGGGGAAATTCTTGACGACCACTTTGAATGCCTGAGCAGCGCCGGAGACTGCACGACTTACCAAGTGCTGATCCCTGTAGCAAGCGAGCCAAAGGCCATTCGCCAGCAGTTCAAAGAACTGGCATGCATGTTTGAAATCATCGCGGCACTCGACCGCGTCCTCACCTTGATATCCGAATAGGAGGGCCTATGGCCGGAATTGTGGTTGGAAGTCAGTCCCATGAGGTGGCCCTGCAAGGGGCCATTTTGCTTTATGGCCGCCAGGCCGGGGAATTCTCGTATGCCACCGCACACCAGATCGTGACGGATGAGCAGACGGGGTGCCCCGTCATTGGGGCAGGCGTGCCCCTCAACCGGCGCGCACTGATACACGCGGTCCGTCAGGTTGCGGAAGAAGCGCTGCCGAAAGGCGAGTTTCTAACGCCGAACGTTCTGTCCATCGGGCCACATGCCATCACGTGGTGGTGCCCGCCGGCACAGCGGCGCGTGTTCTTCTCGTGCGAGGAGCTTGGCGAGCGTAGCGCCGTGGTCCCGCACCCTGGTCTGGCTTTCCAGGCATACGCCTCTGGCTTTCGCGTGTTCGCTTTGATGCAAGACGAGCGGCCCACGCCGGAGACGGTGCTATATGAGCCGCCTTACTTCAACACGTGGGATCTGGGGAAGATTTGCATCGGTTCCGCACACGTACCGAAGCAGATTGATGTGGCGTCGATCGCCGGCTGGGAAGAAGCCTTCTTCTCGTCGGCCTTCACCCATCCCAATCACGGCGGTAAGCGGGTG
>NZ_BAAILO010000650.1:3169-6159 GCF_054589115.1 Cupriavidus sp. 8B
GCGCTCATTCATATGAAAAAGACTCTCGGCAATCTGATTGCCGGGACTATTGGAGAATAGTCATGCATCCTATGGATAGCACATTGCAGCAATCGTTTCCCACCGTGATGGTTCCGCGTTTCGGGGACCTGGCGCCGATGGAGGGCGCCGGCGAGCGGTTACTGGCCGCCGAAGATGGTATGTTCCTGGAAGTGTCGCGGCCGTGGCTGCGGCTCGTCCGGCAGATCGGCAAGTACCACGTTAAGACAGCCGTGCCTTATGGCCTGGTTGCCGAAACCACGTACCTGCGCTGCGGGAAGATCCCTGTTCCCTTGATCGGGAAGTTTGCGGAGATGGCCAGGGCAGCAATGCCCAACGAGACCGGCGCTTGGGTTGTGTGGAACGCGGTAACGCGGGACTTCCGTCTTGCCCCCGTGATCATCCGCTCGCAAGGACGAGGCCACCTTGATTACGACCGCCCGGCGCTGTCCAACGACGAGGTCTTGGTCCTTGACTGCCACTCTCACGGTACGCTTCCAGCGTACTTTTCGTCGCAAGACGACATAGACGACGTGCATGACGTGAAGTTTGCGTTTGTGTTTGGCAACTGTGGCGCGGATGTCCCATCACTGGCCCTGCGCCTCTGTGCGAAAGGGATCTTCGAGAAGAGTGAGAGGGTCCCGAGTGACTGGTATGCGGCGACGAAGGCCGGGAGGGGCGTGTGATGACGATGACTCACCATATTCCCGATTCGATGCTCGAGTACGCCTGGCGCGTCGTAGTAGTTGGAGCCGGCGGTACCGGCAGCGCCTTGCTGCCCAATCTGGCAAGGCTGCATCACGCCATGCTGGAGTTGGGGCACCCGGGCGGCATCGAGTGCATCGTGTTCGATGACGACACGGTCAGCGAGACGAACGTCGGCCGGCAGGGCTTCTATCCAAATGACGTTGGCCAGTTCAAGGCGACGCTGCTGGTGAACCGCCTCAATGCGCTCATGGGTACCCGCTGGGTTGCCCAGACGCGGCGGATCGCCAGTACCGACCGACTGGACTGCGATCTCGCGGTGGGCTGTGTGGATACTCGCGCGGCTCGCAAGGTGATTCTGGGTGCAGTCAGCCGCGGCAGCGGCGGTTACTACCTCGACTGTGGCAATGAGACCGACAAGGGCCAGGTGATCCTGGGGCAGGTGGGCAGCAAGATCGCCCAACGTCTTCCTCATGTGGGCGATCTTTTCCCTGATCTCGTGAACCCAAAGGGAGACAAGGCCGACACGGCGCCTTCCTGCTCGATGGCCGACGCACTGCGCAAGCAGTCGCTGGTCATCAATCAGGCGATCGGCGTGCAAGCCTTTAATCTGCTGTGGACGCTCTTTCGGACCGGCACGCTGAAGTATTCCGGCGTGTTCGTGAACCTGGAAGCTGGGCGCACCAATCCTTTGCCCGTTGATCCTGCGGCCTGGGCCCGCTTTGGCTACGAGCCAAAGCAGCTGGCGCCGCGTAAGCGAGCAAAGAAGTGAATCGCACCGGTCCTCCGACCGGCCGCATGTTTGAAATCTCCCCCCCCCACGAAGCCCCGGCTTCCTGGGGGGATTTATTTTTTGGGGTTGATCAACGAATTGCGGGATCGGGAGGGTCACGCTGCCAGGCTGGCGCGCAAGAGTGAGGAAGATGGCCGCGTTCGACCCTACTGCGACGTCCAACGCGATAGTCCGAAAGGCTGTTCAGGCAATCAGCGGAAGTTGGTCGACATAAGACAAACGACCGTTTTCCGACCCATTGCGGTCGATTGTGAGCTATGACGACACAAGGAGCCAAGCTTGGTACTGCCCCAGTGAAGCCGGATACGCCCATAGTACGAGGCAATGACACGGGGGCATGCGTGGGCTGAAGGGGGCATCGGCATCGGTCTTCAACGAGGTAACCCCAGCCCACGCTGGGCGATCAGGTTTCGCTGAATTTCCGCGGTGCCGCCGCCGATGACGGTCAGGATCGCGTACCGCAGCAACCGTTCGAACCTGCCGCTGGCGATCGCGCTTTCGGCGTCCTCGGACAAGGTTGCTCCAGTGCCGAGGACATCGAGCGCCGCCTGGCCCAGGCGTTCCATCAATTCGCCCGTAAAGGCCTTGCTCGTGGCCGCTTCATGAATGGGGACCTTGCCTTGCTCGGCCATGGCGATACTCTTCATGAACAACTGCCGCCCGGCTTCCACTTCGGCCGCCAGCGCGCCAATGCGGTCGCGAACTGCCCCATCATTGGCCAGCACCGTCTTGTCACGGACGCAACGAACCAGTCGTTCGAATTCCGCGCGGGCATTGGCGATGAAGCTTCCCATCATCATGCGCTCCGTTGCAAGCGCCGATGTCAGGATTGTCCAGCCGTCGTTGAGTTTCCCGACCAACGCACTGGCCGGAACCCGGACATTGTCCAGAAACTCCTGGCAGAACGTGTGACCGTACATCGCCATCGATGGTCTGACGGTGAGGCCCGGGCTGTTCATTGGAACAATGAAGATGCTGAGGCCCGCGTGAGGCCGCACCGCATGCCGGTCGGTGCGGGCGGCCAGCCAAATGTAGTCCGCCTTTTCGGCGGCCGTGGTCCAGATTTTCTGGCCGTTGATGACCCACTCGTCGCCGTCGCGCTCGGCGGTCGTTTGCATCGATGCGAGGTCCGAGCCAGACCCTGGTTCGCTGTAGCCCAGGCAGAAGGTGATCTCGCCGCGGGCGAGCTTGGGCAGGAGCTCGGCCTGTTGCTCGGCCGTACCGAACGCCATCAGTGCATGCGCCTGGATGTCCCCGCGGCCGCCCATGGGTGCACCGGCTTGCTGGATCTCTTCCATGAATGCGAGTTGCTCGTAGGGCGTGCGTCCCTGGCCACCATACTCCCTGGGCCAGCTCATCGTGTTCCAGCCTTTGCTGCCTATTGATCCTTGTATAAATGATGACATCACCACAACTCGGCCTGCTTCCAGCACGCGGCAATGATGCTAGCGCGTTGCTGTGCGCTGCGCAGCCG
>NZ_BAAILO010000651.1:0-691 GCF_054589115.1 Cupriavidus sp. 8B
GCCTGCGCCGAAGCCGGCCTCGTCTTCATTGGCCCGCCGGCATCGAGCATCCGCGCCATGGGCAGCAAGAGCGCCGCCAAGCGCCTGATGGAACAAGCCGCGGTGCCGCTGGTGCCGGGCTACCACGGCGAGGATCAGGACCCCGCCCTGCTGCGCCGCGAAGCCGACCGCATCGGCTACCCGGTGCTGCTCAAGGCCAGCGCCGGCGGTGGCGGCAAGGGCATGCGCGTGGTCGAGGCCAGCGAAGGCTTCGAAGCCGCGCTGGCGTCCGTCAAGCGCGAGGCCAGCGCCAGCTTCGGCGACGACCGCGTGCTGGTGGAGAAGTACCTGACCCGTCCCCGCCATATCGAAATCCAGGTGTTTGCCGACACGCACGGCAACTGCGTCTACCTGTTCGAGCGCGACTGCTCGGTGCAGCGCCGCCACCAGAAGGTGCTGGAAGAAGCGCCGGCCCCAGGCATGAGCGAGGCGCGCAGGCGGGCGATGGGCGATGCCGCCGTGGCCGCCGCGCAGGCCGTTGGCTACGTCGGCGCCGGCACCGTGGAGTTCATCGCCAACCAGGACGGCTCGTTCTACTTCATGGAGATGAACACCCGCCTGCAGGTGGAGCATCCCGTCACCGAGATGATCACCGGGCAGGACCTGGTCGAATGGCAGCTCCGCGTGGCTTCCGGCGAACCGTTGCCGCTCA
>NZ_BAAILO010000652.1:0-251 GCF_054589115.1 Cupriavidus sp. 8B
ATCGAGGCAGCGGCCGCGCAGACTGCGCTTCGCCAAGCCCGCGATGTTGAGAGCGCCCGCGAGCAAGCGGAGGCTGCATGTTGGCGCTTGCCGGAAGGGCGGGTTCTGAACGGCCGCGAATACGTGGACATGTGCATTGATGAAGGCTTCCGCCAGATCAAGCACTATCCGCGCGGTAGCGCTCGAGTCTATTACATTGAAGATCCGCAGCGCCGCCTGGCGCGCAAGCTGCGAGCTAAGGATGGCACCCT